>CAYPMQ010000017.1:0-21740 GCA_964411625.1 uncultured Ignavibacteriaceae bacterium | reverse complement strand
GTATAGAACAGGTTTGTTATCTTTTGAATAAGCGGTGAATATACCTATGGTAAAACCTGCTGCCCCTGCAAACACCACTGTAATCAGACCTGAAACAAATGTATTTCCCGTACCTGTAATCAGTTTTATTAAAGCCGGAGTGTTCAGGAAGAAGAGATTCCAGAGAAGAACCAGCCCCGTTCCTGCTAACCATATAATTACCCAGAGCAAATCTTTTTTATAACGGAGTGCAGCCGGCAGTTTATTAATTTGCATATTTCCTCAGACTCCGCAGCGCTGCCATATCTGTTATAATCTCGGATATTTTTAAGGTCAGAAAGATAAGAAGCACGATAAAGAGAACCACATCATATTCTTTTGAAAGAACTCTCTGCATCATTTCATAACATAGATGACCCTGAATGTTTAAGGCCATTTCAGTTATGATTATTCCCGTAATCAGAAATGAGATAAGCTCCTTTATGACAAGATTGAATGATACAGAAGCATTTCTGTAGATATCATCGGCGATGTGCTCTTTTAATGATTCGCTTTTACCCTTAACAACAAGTGAAATTATATCTTTCACTGTTATCGTGTTAAAGTCTTCATTAAGGTTTTTAACTCTTGCACAGAGGATATAACCCTTTTGAGACTCTGAAACCAGATAGTGATAAAATTTATTGACGAATGTTATGGTAATACCGTTGCCAAGAAGCAAAAGTAAAACAAATAAGATGTAATTATCAGAGGTTATAGTTCCTTTCAGCGAATAGGCCAGCACATAGACAGGAGAAAAAAGAATGAGAATTACTCCGGTTGAAAACAGTTTTTTCAAAGTAATGACTGACTTAGTTATAAAGTTATCTTTTTCAGCCATTTTCTTATTTTGCCGGCTTTTTACAAATTTAATCAGACCTGCAGTTTTTACTATATAAAAGATCAGTATAAGTGTAAAGACATAAAGAAAAAGAAATTTAAGGTACTTTGGGAATAGACTTTCAGCAACCGCAGTTGTCATTCCAGGTTTTTTAGCTCCAGCTTTAAAATATTTATTAGTGAAATATTTTACCCTGTATTCTTCAATTTCACGTCTCCATTTCTCTTTTTCTGCGGCACTGCCGGAAAATCTTTCAACAGTTTCAAGCAGAATTTCAACCTTCAGCGGATCATTAAAATCAAAGTCAGGGATTTCTGCCAGTTTTTTTGCGATCGGTGGAGCTTCTGCGAGAGCTAAAGAGCCTGTGTTAAAATACACGATCAGTGAAATCAGTATTCCTGCAATTAACACGATGCTGACCAGGTGACTTCGAAGAATTTCTTTCATTTGCTGATCCTGAAAGAAGTATTGGCAGTATCACCGGTTTTTCTGTAATCACAGTCCGCTAAAATATTTTCCGCACTTCGATAAAATTCGTTTACGGACCCCCGGTGAGTAATATGATAATTTTTTATCCTGATTTTTATTTCACGCGGCAATAAAACAGCAGATAATTCAGGCGTTGAAAAATCGTTACCAAATTCTTTACCTGCAAATCTGTAGACCGATCTGAATATTTTGTTATACTTTTCAATCAGCTCATTCAGTTTGGTGAAATGGGAGTTTGAAAAAGAATTCATTTTGGTGCTTCCGGCAGCTTCTTTGCTCTCTTCAGAAAAGTCTTTTTCAGGGATGTATAAAAATAGCAGATCTTTACCTGAATTAATACCTGCATAAATTTCATTATTTTTTTTAAATAGTGATTTAACCCTGCTCCCTTTTTTAAGAGAGATTTTTTTACCGGATAACGTTTCACCCGTACAGTCATTTTTAAGAGTTCCCTCCCGGTAAAATTGAGTGACTGTCGCAGTTTTTTTTACAATCGTTTTTCCGTTTACAGCGGGATTTCCCTTTTCATCACGCAGAATGTAAATTTTTTCATTAAAATAGGCCGCTTCTATAACCGGAGTAAGACCGTCAGAAAGAAAACTTTTTAAACTTACCACCATGAAAGGAGCGTTTTCCCCAAAATTCTTTTTTACGATTTCTGAGAGGGTTTGTTCATACTGATTATAGATAACAAGTTTTTCGGGTGAACCAATCAGAAGAAATTCCCGGTTTTGACCAAACAAAACTGTAATGTGTGTTATAAAAAATAAGATAAGTATACGGATTTTACTCATAGTCCGGAATAAAGACCGCCATGCTCCCGGGAGCTGGAGCATGGCAGATTATTTATTTCTTAACTTCCTTCCAGTTTTCAATACCCGAAAGCGGGGAGGAGTACATCTTTATAGAAGCACGATCAAACTGTTTATTGAAATATGAAAGAGAAGGCATTGAAAAAAGCCATACACCAAGACACAACTCCTGCTCGTCGGCATGGACTCTTTCGGCGTAAACCAGTTTATCACCAAGTTTTTTAGCAGACATGAATCCGTAAACATCTTCCATAAATTCGCTGTATTCCTTACCCATATCTGCTGAAATCCTGCAGAAATTATTTGATTTATTTAATGAACCCGGATCAAGAGTTTCTTTACCATCTTTTATTCTTGTCCTGAGATTAATTTTATAGTAATCAAAATTTGGCTCACGGAAAAAAACATCATAAAGATCAAACATGAAATTGCTTCTGTAACCATTTACGGCAACGAGAACGGCATCATAATTACCTCTGGCAACGTCCACATTCTGCACTGAGACAGCTTTAATCCTGCCTCCTGTCAGCGCCTTGTCATTAAGTATTTCAAGTATCTCTGATAACTCTTCTCTGAATCCGTAATTCAGAACAACAGCAACCCTGACAGTATCCATAGTCAGCCTGCTGTCAACTGTTATCTCCTGATTATAGATTATATCCTCTTCCACATAAAAACTTGTTGAGGGAAAAACACTGAAATTCAGGTAATCATCATACTTGTTTTTGTTCCCTTTAAAATCTACTATCTCTCTTTGCTGCTGAGTGCCTCTTTTATAAAGTCTGTCCATAATTTTTTTGTTATCAAGCAGATTTCTGACGGCACGGCGGTTTTCCTGGTCCATGTTCTGTGTATTAAAAAGTATGGCAAAGAAAGTCTGGGGCAGAGATGCTTTATAAAAATAGTCTTCATCTTCCTGTACCAGCGGCGATACTGCCCCGAATGGAGTACCCAGAAGCACATTGATCTTGTTATTAAGCAATTCAGTAGTAAAAGTGGAATTATCTATAAACGGAGCCAGCATAAAGTCAGAGACCGAAGCTTTTCCTGCGGGTGATTTATGATAATTATTCACTCCGCTTTTTGCAGGAACGCTTAAATAATCTGAAGTACCGATTGTATAATTAAGAGCGTTAATATTAGAGTTTGCAGGTAATATTTTGAATGAGAGCACCTCTTTTATATCTGCATCGGGCCATTCACGGTCATCTCTGAAATCAAAAGAGACTACCCCGTCACCATCCGGGCCTTCAAAATCCATCTTATCAAGTGCCTGTGTAATGAGAATATAATCAGGCGAAAGAGTGCCAAGCTTCATTATTCTTTCGATTGTGAATTTAAGATCTTCAACACTAAATCCGTGCAGAGTGCTGTCCCTTATGGATTTAACCTCATCTTCATCCATGAGAACCTTGTAACTGTCACTCCATTTTTTGCCGGTTTTTAATTTAATTTTCACAATATTATCAGGATGTTCTATTCCTATTAGCTCTCCGAGACCATCCTCATAGGTTATTCCGCTTGCATCAGCCGAAACATTAAAGAGACCGTCAAAAACCACCTCATCAAGTTTATCACTTACGAGGTTTGCATGAGGAAGGTGCGGATCAATAAACGGTTTCATATGAGAGATATAAGGAATAACAATCTTATCACTTAATCCGGGAGATAGTATGAGATACAATGTAACGCCTGAGGCGATAAGAAGTACTATCCCGATAAAAATCCATTTTCTCATTTTGCTGCCTCTCAGTTCTTCTTGATAATTGGTTCCTGTGCCATGACACTGACTTCAAACACTTTGAATGCCGGATAACTGAATGTTATTTCGAGCACGTTGTTACCATCTTTATCCATTGTAACCGGTCCGACCTGACACTCATAACCGTTTGAAGCTGAGGGTGACGTAATTTTAACTCGTCCCTCGTTTTTAACAACTTTTCCGTTGAGCGTTATTTTGTCATACCACTGTTTGCTGCCGGCATTTTTAGCAACTTCCTCAGGGAGTTTGATATTGATATCAAATGTTGGGAAAGTTGCATCAGTAGGAATTCTAAGAATAAGCCTGAGCATATATGTGTTCGTACCGTTTCGGTTAGACGTTGTAGGCAGAGCAAAAACACGTCTGTATGTCTTGGCCTGAACTATCCACTTTGCAATGTACACGTCACTTTCAAAATAAGTGTTTTTAACGGTGTTGTTGTTGCCTTTGTAGTATTTTCCGTGAACTGCAATCGCCCTGAGTTTATCTACTCCTCTGTTGTTTATATTTTTGAGGAAATCCTGATATATGGCAGTTATGGCTTTTTCGGGGAAAGTTATATGTTTCATGTTTGTGAGGTAATCCTCAATCTGCTTTTTTCTTGCTGCAAGAGCTCCTGCCCCTCCCGATGCAAATTTGAGATCGTATGCTGCAACAAATGATGAATCTTTGTAAATACCTTCAACATTATCAATGGTAAGCATGTTTCTGACGGTAAAACTGTCAACTGATATTCTTGAAAGTGTTAAAACTTTCTCAAATAATGCGTTTTCAAGCATGTTTACCTGCTGATTCTTCTCCGAGTTTATTTTATTACCGTTCACGAAATCTGTCTCATTGAAAAGCCCTTGTGTTCTAAGTTCAGCTTCAGCAAATCTTCTTGTTCCCATCAGATCTATTATAGCTTTGGATTCAGCATTAAGATAAAGATTATCAACATCCGGATATTGTCTGAGCAAGAAATCGAGATTTCTGTTCTGAATAAGTAGTGCAATTATTGATTTGTAATCAGATTGAGTTTTGAGTTTGTTGATTCTTTTTACTAATGCAGAGGCGGTTTCATAAGCCTTTGTATTTCCGCCAAATTCAGTATTTAGCTGTTTAATAAGAGATGATAACAACTGTGAGCATTTGTATGTATTGTAAGGCTTATGCTGAGCAAGGTTATCTGAAGGAATATTTTTTCCGGCACGTGAAAACTGACTGATGATCTTATCATAATAATCATCTGCAGGCCAGGGGGCAGCAGTTTTTATTTTATTATAAATATCATCAAGTTCTTTTCTTGCAGAGACCGCCATTTCAGAAGCAGAATTAAACTCGGAAATAAAATCTGTTACAAGTTTCAGATCTGAAGCAATGGTTCCCGAAACTTCTTTTGCAAGAGTCTGAACTTTTAGGACATTGTGACCCAGTTTGATTGGGTTATAATCATTTTTGGCACTTATCAGGCCGTTATAATATACGACGGCATTAGAAAGGGCTGATGACAATTCAAGCTTAACTTTATCAATCTGCCCTTTGGTAAAGCGTGTTTTCATACCGAAGAAATCAAGAAACACCTCAGTATTATCAAGCACTCCGCCTGCATTGTCTTTGTTCTGATGCAGGATACCTAATACATTGAGCAGGATTCCATACTTATCCTGAAAATCAAGCTCTTCATCAAGGTTACCGCTGATAATTTTATAATTTTCTACTGCCGGATCATTTGATGACATGAGTGAAGAGGGTATCAGAGCTCTGAGAGTATTCAGCTTGTTATGCAGGTCTTTCAGCTCTTTATTTTTCGATTTTAGTGACGAATTTTCTTTACCAAAATCAATCTTATTCAGAGAGTAATTTGCGTCAACTGCCTCGTAAACAGCTCTTCCCATCCTGTTATTCTGAAGGGTATTGTAATAAGTCTGGTATTTGTTTTCAAACTGGAATCTCCAGACCGGAACATATCTGTATCTCATTTCCAGTTTAAATTCATTAGGAATGTTTTCGATAATGTAATAGTAATGCTGTGACAATGTGTCAGCCGGAAAAGCTGAAAGTGTATCTTTCTTTTCGGCATCGGGTGCTATGGGATTGAAAGGACCCTCACCATCATTAAAATTAGTAACCATGGTACCACTGAATGCAGTTGTCTGAGGTGTCGTCAGAACAATGAAAAAATCATTGAACTGAGGTCTGGGAAATTTTATGTAATACTTTTTCCCGTTTGCTAATTCAAAATTATCACCGTCATCATCAAGCTTGATGAGCTGTCCTTCCCTGAAATTGATTTCAGGGTCAGGTTTAAGTTCCTTATAAGCAGCGCATCCTGTCAGAATTACTGAAGTTAACGCAAGAAATAACAGATAAAAGTGCTTTTTCATAAAACTCCTTGAAAATATTAATACTCCAGACCCATGTTGTACAAAGTAAACGATAGGATATCGGTAATTTCATCGATCTTTTTAGACGTACTTATCCCGGCTCCGTGCCCTGCATTGGTTTCTATCCTTATCAGTACGGGATTCGGCCCCTTGTATTTATCCTGTAATTCTGCGGCAAATTTGAATGAGTGAGCCGGAAATACCCTGTCATCATGATCTGCAGTTGTGATCAAAGTGGCAGGATAATTAATACCTGATTTAACATTATGCAGCGGAGAGTAATTAATGAGAAAATTAAACTGATCCTTATTCTCAGAAGATCCGTACTCACTTACCCACGCCCAGCCGATGGTAAATTTCTGATATCTGAGCATATCAAGCACACCAACCTGGGGTATTGCCACCTTAAACAGATCAGGTCTCCGGAGCATGCATGCTCCCACAAGCAGCCCACCGTTAGATCCGCCGTTTATAGCCAGGTAATCAGGAGAGGTATATCCGTTGTTTATCAGGTATTCCGCAGCAGCAATGAAATCATCAAAGACATTCTGCTTTTTATCAAGCATGCCCGCCTGATGCCACTCCTCTCCGTATTCACTTCCGCCTCTCAGACAAGCCATTGCATAAACACCTCCCTTTTCAAGCAATGGAATAGCAGAAAGCCGGAATCCGGGGGTCATAGATACTCTGAATCCGCCGTACCCGTATAACAGAGCGGGTGCTTTGCCGTTTTTAACAAATCCTTTTTTGTAAACAAGAAACAGAGGAATCTTTGTACCGTCTTTGCTTGTATAAAAAACCTGTTCAGTTACGAATTGTGAGACATCCACAGCTATTGAGGGTGCAAAAAACACTTCCGATTTATTCTTTTCAATGTCATATCTGTAAACAGTATATGGCAAAGTAAATGAGGTAAATCCGTAGAACAATTCATTGTTCTTCATTTTTCCGCTGAAACCTGAAGCTGAACCGATTCCCGGGAGCTCCATCTCTGCAAGATTTTTACCTCTGAGATCAAAAACTTTTATTCTGCTGTATGCATCCTGCAGATAATGAACAAATATTCTCCCTCCCGCAATAAAGGCATCTTCAATCACAAATTTGCTTTCGGGAATTGATTCAATCCAGTTTTCCTTTGCAGGATTTGCCGGATCAATCATCACAATTCTTCTGTTGGGAGCATTATAATCACTTATACAGATTAATTTTCCCTCATAAACCTCAATTACAGAAGTTGAAGTGAAATACTCGTCTATCACCGGTTTGATTGCACCATTGTTCTTCAGATCTTTATGGTAAAGTTTGGAATGAGGATAGGTTGCTTCATTTATATATATGAAAAGGTGATTTTCATCCTCTGATACACCCCCGTAAACAATACTCTGAGGGGAATCTTTGACGCTGAATATAAACTGATCTTCTGACTGCGCGGTGCCGATTTTATGATAAAAAAGCTTATGGAAATTGTTCTCAGCCTTCAGTTCCTCATTTTCTTCAGGCGCATCATACCTCGAGTAGAAGAATCCGTCACCGGCCCATGATATTGCAGAGAATTTTACCCATTCAATATGGTCAGAAAGTAACTTACCTGATTTCAGATCCATAACAAAAAATTCATTCCAGTCTGAGCCTCCTTTTGAAATGCCATACCCCATGTATTTACTGTTTTCCGAAAAAGAAAGCTGAGTGACACTTGTTGTACCGTCTGAAGAGAGTTTATTCGGATCAAGAAGAACCCTTGCTTCTCCGCCGCTTACAGGACGTATATAATAAACAGACTGCTGCTGGAGCCCCTCATTCCTCGAGTAAACATAATAATCCCCCACTCTGTAAGGAACGCCCACTTTTTCATAATTCCATAATTCAGTAATCCGTTTGCGGATTTTTTCACGAAAAGGAATCTTTGAAAGATAATTTTCCGTAAAATTAACCTGTGACTTGACCCAGGCGGCAGTCTCAGACGAATTATCGTCCTCAAGCCATCTGTAGGTGTCCGGGATCATAGTACCGTGATAATTATCTTTTACCTCGCTTTTGGTGGCAGGGGGGTAATTAAAATTCTGGCTGTTCAAATTAACCATCAGAAATGAAATCAAAAGAAATAACAGACCTGCTCGCACTTATTCTCCGGTTCATTTTATTTGAAGGAATAATGTAAAGATAAAAAAAAATCCCGCACGGGGCGGGATTAAGAATTATTTTTTTGATTCTTTCCAGGTATTATACATACCCAGCAAAGGAACAGTTTCCGTAAGATCTGATGTGACAACAGTCGTGAAAGTAAACTCGGTCGTTCCGGCGGGCCATTTAATCATGGTTGCATTACTGTTTTCACCAAGGTAGGTTCCGTTTGATGATTCGAAAGTTTCCGAGAAAGTGCTCATCGGATAGAAAACAGGCGAACATTCACAGCCGGGTTCCATGATGAAATTAATATCGGTAATTGACTTAAACGTAAATGAAACTTCACCCATCAATTTACCATCTTCTTCGTAAAGCTTTTTATCTGTTACAACAAAATTGGGATTATCTGTTTCGAACTGCTCACCGTTAAGATATTTATCTATGAGTTCTCCAAAGTCTGAAAAAGAAACATCCTTTCCTTCATCCTTCTGGGAGATAATATTAACAAACTTGATTTTGCCGGAGCCGCTTCCATCCCCATTAACTTTATAAGTGTATTCTTTCTTTTCGGTAGAAAGACAACCGGTGAGAGAAATTGCTACCGCAAAGAAAGCGAGCATCTTAAGGATTTTTTTCATTTATTCTCCGATATGTTAAAAGGTTTTGTAAATAGATTTTAATTTAATAAAGCAGTCGTAATTTTCCAATTTAATAAAATTACCTGATTTAAATTATTTAACTACTGTGACAGGTGTTGGTTCCATAAAAATCGTAAATTATATGAGATTTTAACTGTCGTTAATATATTTAAAATTCGTTTTCCTTCAATTCAGATATTATTAATGCCAAAACCTGAAAAAACAAACGCAGTAAGACTTCTTGAAGCAGCCGAAATAAAATTTGAAACAAGATTTTATGATAACGATGAGCATCTTGATGCGGTTTCGGTTGCTGAGAAGATCGGGGCTGAACCTGAAAGAGTATTTAAAACACTGGTTACCGTCAATGATAAAAGAGAATATTTTGTTTTCGTTATTCCGGGTAACTTTTCACTTGACCTTAAAAAAGCGGCAAAAGCATCTGATTCCAAATATATTGAGATGATTAAAATGGACATGCTGCTTCCTCTTACGGGATATATACGCGGAGGGTGTTCACCTGTTGGTATGAAAAAACAATTCCCCACTTTTCTGGCAGAAGAGGCTCAGTTATTTGAAAGTATTTTTGTCAGTGCCGGCGTGAGAGGAATGCAGATATTAATCAATCCTGAGGATCTTCTTAAAATTACAGGAGGTGAATTTGCCGATCTGATTTAAGGGGGTCTTATTTCAGACCCATTTAATAGTTAGTTTACTTCCAGCTATAGTATAATTTTTTCATTTCCTCACAATCAAACGGTTTTGATTCCATTTTTGCACCAAAATCAAGAGCTTTCTGAAGAGCGGCTTTTGCGCCTGTAAAGTCACTCATTGCCGTATGTATTTTGGCTTTGATTCTGAGATTCCGGTAATTTTCATTGATTGCTATTGATACATTAATATAATTAAGAGCTTTCTCCATTTCGGTATTTTTGTTCAGGAGATATTCTGCGCCTCTTTATGAAGGTGTCCAGGAAACATCTTTCCGGAGTCTTTTCATGACGTTATTGTGGGTATCAAATTCTAATTTAAGAGATACCATAGTTTCTTCCCGCATGAGAGAAAGATGAGCATAGTTATCTGTTACAACATCAAAATCTACTGTTAATCTCTCGGTTTTTGATGTTTTAAGCGGAAAAACATTTACTCTTACGATATCATTCTCTTTTTATACCCATTTGTGAACGAAAGATTATTATCTTTATTCAGGATAATTGTCCATATCTTTTTGCCGGGTATTGAAAAAAGGCTGTAAGTACGGGCGGGTACTTTTACACCGCCAATAACCGCTTCATCACTCAAAGTTACCGTCGAGTTTTCGTTTGCACCTGTTCTCCAGAGTTCACCGAAAGGCACCAGCCCTCCGAAAATCTTTCTGTTATTTATTGAGGGTCTTGCATATTTAACTGTAACCTCTGATATTCCCACAATCTGCGAGACGGTTGCTATTGGTGACGGTCTTGGAATTGCGTATCCCTGAGCCAATATTTCAAATGTTAATAAAACTATAATGATGGCGGTTAGTAAATAACGCATCTGTTTCCTCCGTTTTTTATTTTTTTATTAGTTTTGCAAACAAAATAATTTTGAAACCTTTAACAGGATCAATTGTGAAAAAGTCTCTTCTCGTATTAATGATTTTATTTATTTCTTCGTTCACTTCAGGACAAAATAAAAAACCGGTGGGCACAGAAGATTTTGCCGGAATGAAGAGAATCGAAAATATGGAAATTTCTCAATCCGGTAATCTGGTTTTTTTCGGGCAGAATCCATTGCGGGGTAATACAACTCTGATATTGTTCAATACACAGACCGGTCAGTATGATACACTTCCAAGAGGAAAGGATGCAATACTTTCCCCTTCAGAAAGATTGTTATTATACAAAATAACTCCGGATTTCGACTCATTACGTACGGCAAAGATAAAAAAGCTTAAAAAAGACAAAATGCCTAAAGATACACTTGGTATCTGGTTTATTAACGGAGATTCACTTGTAAAAATAACTTCATTTGATAAATACAAAACTTCATCAGAATCAGGAGATTTCGCAGCATATACTATCGAAATAACTGCAAACGTTGACACAACCGATTCATCAAAAAGTAAAAAGGACCCTGAAAAGTTTAAAAAACTTGTTCTGATCTCATCGGCTTCCCTGTCTCTTTACGAATCAGAAAGAGTGATTGATTTCGGATTTTCTGAAGACGGCACAAAACTCTGGTTAGTAAATGAATCTTCAGACAGTCTGAAACGAAAAAGCCTTAGCATTCTGAATACGGGAGATTTATCTCTGACTGATGTAATCACTGATGCGGGAGCTGTAAATGCGGCATCATTTGACAAAAAAGGTCTCAATCTGGCATTTTACGCATCAAAAGATACAGGCACACAGGCATTGTTTAATTTGTACAATTTTGGTATTTCTAAAAACAAGCTGACACTTCTGATAGACTCACTCAATAAGAATATTCCGGAAGGTTTTGCGATGACTTCCAACTCAACAGTCCGTTTTACTCCGGAAGCAGAAAGAATTCTTTTTTCAGCAGGATATAAGCCTGAACCTGAAGTTAAGGATACTATTCCCGATGACGAGAAGGCAAAACTTGATGTATGGAACTGGAAAGATAAACGTCTGCAGACTCAACAGCTTAATGATCTGGAAAAAGACAAAAAAGAAACCCGTACAGGAGTTATTTCAACAGACGGATCCGGGATGTTTATGATCGAAAATGACACGCTTTATAATCTGACACTACCTAAGAAAACAGAAAGCCGTTACGGTTTGCTTCTTTCTAAATCAGATTACGAACCGCTTATGTCATGGGAAGGATTTTATTTTGATGTCTGGGCTGCAGATCTTACAAACGGAAAACTTTATCCTGTTGCAAGAAAGCTGGAAGTAAACCCCTCGCTCTCCCCTGACGGAAATTTTATAGTCTACTGGAATCATTGGGATTCTTCATGGTACTCTTACAGTATCCCGGATCATAAAACAATAAAACTTAATGAAAACATTTCAGCAGCATTTTACAACGAAGAGAATGACGTACCCGATCCGGCAGGACCTTACGGGCTTGCGGGATGGCTGCAAAAAGAAAACAAAGTGGTTATTTATGACAGGTATGATCTTTGGGCAGTTAATCCGCAGGACCCCTCTGATCATATTAATATTACAAAGAACATGGGGAGAAACAGTAAGACCATCTTCAGGTATATCAAAACCGACAAAGATCAGGAATATATTGATGAAGGAACCGTTTTTCTTTCCACAATGAATGAAAACTCCAAAGCTTCCGGTTTTTACAAACTTAATCTGAAAGATGATTATCTCCAGAAACTTGTTATGGAGGATCTGAGGTTCAGCCGCCTCGCAAAGGCTAAGAAAGCTGATAAGATTATTTATTCAAAAGAAAGTTTTACTCTTTATCCTGATTATTACATCACCAATTCAGACTTCACAAAATCGGAAAGGATAACCAACGCATTTCCGGAAAAGGAGTCCTATTTATGGGGCAGTGCAAAACTTGTCGAATGGACAAACTTCGGCAATCAGAAACTGCAGGGCATACTTTACATTCCTGAAAATACGGATGAGTCAAAAAAGTATCCCATGGTAGTTTATTATTATGAAAAATATGCTGATGAACTTCACAGATATTCTATTCCTGCTCCCAGCAGATCAATAATAAACTTCAGTCATTATGTCTCAAACGGTTATGTGGTTTTTGTTCCTGACATAGTTTATAAAACAGGTTATCCGGGTGCGAGTGCTTATGACTGTGTTGTAAGCGGAACAAAATCAATGCTTGAAAGATACCCCTTTATTGACGAATCTAAAATCGGTATTCAGGGTCAGAGCTGGGGCGGATATCAGACAGCTTATCTTATAACCCGGACCGATTTGTTTGCCGCTGCAATGGCAGGAGCACCGGTTGCAAATATGACCTCAGCGTATGGTGGGATCAGATGGGGATCGGGATTAGTAAGACAATTTCAGTATGAAAGACAGCAGAGCAGAATAGGCGCAAGTCTATGGGAAAGAAGAGATTTATATATCGATAACTCTCCCCTCTTTTTCCTGGACAGGGTGAAAACTCCATTGCTTATTATGCATAATGACCAGGATGATGCTGTACCGTGGTGGCAGGGCATTGAACTTTTTACAGGGCTGAGAAGGCTGCAGAGACCCGTCTGGATGCTGACTTACAATAATGACGTTCATAACCTTAAAGAGGCAAACTGGGGTAACCGTATTGATCTGACAATCAGAATGATGCAGTTTTTTGATCATTATCTGAAAGGTGCTCCCGCTCCCGAATGGATGGAAAAAGGTGTACCGGCTATGAAAAAAGGAAAAGTTACCGGTTACTGATCAGAAGAATAACCAGTGAATAACCAGTTTCAGCCATAATGTAATAATTATCGCTCCGGCAATGTTCATAAAAAAACCCGCTGTGAGCATCTTCCGGAGCGATACCTTACCCATTCCGCCAAATGCAAGTCCGTTTACACCTGTTGCAATCGGGCTCATAAAAGCGCTTGTTGATGAATAAGTCACAATGAGATACCCCAGAATAAGATATTCATTGTCTGATCCGAAACTTCCCAGCAAAAGAAACATGGCAATCTGAACTGCCGTGTTACTCAGAAGTTCGGTTGCAAATGTTGTGATTAAAGCGAATATCAGAAGAAGCGGAATTCCGGGAGCGCCGGCGGGGAGATAACCCTTCAGAAGTTCCGACATAAAACTTTTAGCATCAAGCAGAATAAATATCCCGCCGAGAGCGATTGATATCCCTACAAACAGAAAACCTTTCACAGGCAGACCCGAATAACAGTCTTTTATCAGGAGCATCGGTCTGTTGCTATCAGCATCCGATTTAATAAGAAACAAATACAAAAGGTATCCCAGTGTTATAAGGATTGTAACGACAAGTACGGTAAGCTGCATGCTGTAATCACTGTAGCTGATCATGACTGCCGAGAGCAAAAACGATGAGAGCATATATACAAATGTCATGATTACCGTTTTAAGTACATACTTTTCAGAATGACCGGTAGGAGGCAGTGTTACTTTAAGTTTACTGTCACCGTTTATAAGACCAAAAACCAGAACAATAATTATCCATGCAATCAAAGTCATAAAAAGAACTAAAGGAATACCCCAGATAAACCAGTTTGAAAAAGTGATCTTTTCCGTGCCTGGCACACCATTCAAGGTCATAAAACTTATCATTATACCGTTTGCAGGCGTACCCGTTAGTGAACCCATACCACCTATATTTGCACCGTAAATTATAGCAATCGCAAAAGCTGTAGAGAGTTTTAATTTTATTTTATCCTCTTGGGGATACACATCTGCAAGTTTCTGAGCCAGAGGCAAAACAGTAAGCACTGCAATCACATTAGGTATAAGGAATGAAAGCATTGCTGTAAAAGCAGTTACGATGAATACGATGCTTTTTAGGTGGAGATGTCTGTCTGAAATAAGATAATTGATAATCATCTCAGGCAGACGGGATTTAACGATTATTCTGGAGGTCAGAAAACCGGTAATAAAAAAGCAGACTATCTGTACCTTGTCCAAAAAAATATACCTCTTAGTTGTGATTTCTTACAGAAATGATAAATTTAAACAATATCTTTAATAACTTTCTACAGGAGCTGAATTGCATCTTTATATCGTCAGACACACTGAAGCTGAATATCATTCAAACCCGCAGAGCGGTGAACGTGAATTATCTGACGAAGGAGTTCAGATTATTAATTCAGTTGCTCCGCAATGGCTCAGATTTATTAAAAAACCTGATGCTTTGATCACTTCCCCCATTTACAGGGCACTTGAAACTGCTAAATTAATTAAAAGATGTATTGGGTTTGAGGGTGAGATTGATATCCAGGCAATTTTTGACGGCAGCGGTACAATTGATGACTGGACAACTTACTTAAATTCACTTGATGCCGATAACATCATGGTTGTAAGTCATGAACCCTCGTGTTCACAGAACCTGAGTATGTATATATCTCATTTCACTTCCGAGATATTTTATAAACCTGCAACCATATCAGGAATTACTTTCACAGGCAGAATCAGAAAGCACAGCGGAAGCCTTCTTTTTACGGTACCCCCTGAAATACTGCTAAAGTAAAAAACCGGGATCATGATTACACGTACAAGATACTGACCGTTGCTTCCTTCCGGACCTGGCGGGGTTGGGCATTCATACGTTAACCACTACCCGGCAAAAAATTTATAAACAAATATTAAATATAAGGGATTTCAACATAAATCTCTAATTTCTTTGATCCTCAGTTTCCGGTAATTCTTTCCATATACCAATACTCATATAAAAATATAAAAATATTTTTGAGGCTTATTTCTGTGATCTGTATTTAAATTAATTAAACTCACTTTTATACACCAGGAGAATTTTCTCTTTTAACCGGTGCTTAAAAGCCAATTGGTAATAAGGTTAATAAGAGTTAAATTTATTGTCTGAAAATATTATTTTAGGAGAATATAATGACTGTAATCCCGTTTGTAAACGAACCAGTCCTAGACTTTAAAGTTCAGGCTAATGCAGATAAACAGAAAGCTGCATTAGCAGAAGTCAGAAAAAAATTAGGAAAATCTTATCCCCTGGTTATCGGTGGGAAAGAGATTGTAACCGAGCAGACATTCAAGTCATACAATCCCTCAAACAAAGAAGAAGTTATTGCCGAATTTTCAAAGGGAACCACCGCTCTGGCAAATGAAGCGATTGAAAGTGCAGCCAAAGCATTTGAATCATGGAGGTTTGTACCGGCAGAAGAAAGAGCCACCGTGCTTTTCCGCGCCGCTGAAATTGCGAGAAGAAGAAGATTTGAAATTAACGCCTATATGATTCTTGAAGCCGGCAAAAACTACACTGAAGCTGATGCAGATACAGCAGAAGCAATTGATTTTCTTGAATTTTATGCCCGTGAGATGCTTAGGTACGCAGGTGAACAGCCCATCACTCCCCTTCCCGGTGAAGCAAATCAGCTTGTATATATCCCCCTCGGAGTAGGTGTTGTGGTTCCGCCGTGGAACTTCCCATTTGCAATTCTGGTGGGAATGTCATCTGCCGCGATAGTCTGCGGAAACACTGTTGTGCTGAAACCCTCAAGTGAAACACCTATGATGGGAAGACTCTTTTATGAAATCATGCACGAAGCAGGAGTACCTGACGGAGTTCTCAATTTCCTTCCCGGTTCAGGCGGCGAAGTAGGTGATACCCTTGTTGCCCATCCGAAAACACGTTTTATTTCCTTTACAGGTTCAATGCAGGTTGGTATTCATATAAATGAACTCGCAGCCAAAGTACAGCCCGGACAGATATGGCTCAAAAGAGTTGTTGCAGAAATGGGCGGTAAGGATAGTATGGTTATTGATCATGAATGTAACCTTGATGAAGCTGCAGAAGCAGTTGTTGCGGCTGCATTCGGTTTCCAAGGTCAGAAATGTTCTGCCTGTTCAAGGGCGATTGTTGATGAAAAAGTTTATGATGCTTTTGTAGAAAAAGTAAAAAAAATTGTTGATAATATTCAGGTAGGTCCTGCGGAAGAAAATTATCAGATGGGTCCCGTCATTAGCAAAGGTGCGGAGGCAAACATTCTTGGTTATATTGAAACCGGCAAAAAAGAAGGCAGACTGATTACAGGAGGCGTTAAATCTGACGGAAACGGATATTACCTTCGTCCTACAGTATTTGCCGATATTGACCCGATGGCTGTCATTTCACAGGAAGAGATATTCGGTCCTGTCCTGGCAATCATTAAATCACCCAACTTTGAAGAATCTCTTAAAATAGCTAATAACACGATTTACGGACTTACAGGCTCAGTTTATTCACACAACCGTGATAAAATTGCTCTGGCAAAAAAACATCTCCTTATCGGAAACCTTTATTTCAACCGTAAATGCACGGGTGCAATGGTGGGCGGACATCCGTTTGGAGGATTTAATATGTCCGGAACTGATTCAAAAGCCGGAGGAAGAGACTACCTACTCCTGTTCCTCCAGGCAAAACTCATGAGCGAAAAACTAAAATAATTTACAGGTAAATACACAGATGAAAATTCATGAATATCAGGCAAAAGAAATCCTCAGAAAATTTGGTGTTTCCGTACCCACAGGTTTACCTGCATTCTCTCCGGAGGAGGCTGTAAAGGTCGCTAAGGAAGATGTGGGCGGAGAACTCTGGGTAGTAAAAGCACAGATTCACGCTGGAGGAAGAGGCAAAGGCGGCGGGGTCAAAATAGCCCGTTCACTGCATGAAGTATATGAACTCTCAAAACAGATTCTGGGCATGACTCTTGTTACACATCAGACAGGTCCGGAAGGTAAAGTCGTTAAAAGACTTCTGATTGAACAGGGTGTCAATATCGAGAGAGAACTTTATGTGGGAATCACCCTTGACCGTGCAATTTCTAAAAACGTTATCATGGTTTCCACTGAAGGCGGAATGGAAATTGAGAAAGTTGCGGAAGAAACCCCTGAAAAAATAATAAAAGAACCTGTTGATCCTGCAATAGGATTACAGGCTTTTCAGGCAAGAAAACTTGCTTTTGCTCTCGGGCTTAAGGGTGAGCAGCATAAAAATGCCGTTAAATTCCTTATGGCTTTATATAAAGCTTATGTTGCAACCGACTGCTCTATCGCAGAGATTAATCCTCTGGTTGTAACCAAGGAACAGCAGGTTATTGCACTCGATGCCAAGATCAATTTTGACGATAATGCACTTTACCGTCATCCTGAGCTTGCTGCATACCGTGATCTTGAAGAGGAAGAACCGCTTGAGATTGAAGCATCAAAGTATAACCTGAACTACATTAAGCTTGACGGTAACGTTGGCTGTATGGTTAACGGTGCCGGTCTTGCAATGGCTACCATGGATATCATTAAGCTTGCAGGCGGTCAGCCGGCAAACTTCCTTGATGTGGGCGGCGGAGCAAACAAAGAAACAGTTGCAAACGGCTTCAAGATTATTCTTTCAGATCCCAATGTAAAAGCCATTCTTATTAATATCTTCGGCGGTATCGTTAGATGTGACCGGGTGGCTGAAGGTGTTATTAACGCCGCCAGATGGGTTGAGGTTAATATCCCTATTGTTGTAAGACTTGAGGGAACCAACGCAAAAGAGGCTCAGATTCTCTTGAAGAAATCCGGTCTCAATTTTGAGGTTGCCGGCTCACTTAAAGAAGCGGCTGACAAGGTAACCAAGGTACTTAAGACAAATTAACGTTAATCAGCGGGCTGCACAGGTTGCAGCCCATTTTTTTCAGAGGGACTGATTATTCTGTATTACTTACTTCCCCTTAAATAACAGATAAAATCTATTCCGAACGAATTCTTAAACATTCTTAATAGTGTGACCTAAATCCTTTCAGGTTTTCAGGCAACTAATATATTTTTATAACCGTGAGTTTTACTTTTACTATTGTTTATATTATATAGACATTATAGATTTGAAATAAATTAGATAAAGATTTTAATGAGAAACAATTACTTCGGAAGCACTTTTGAGGAAGATGATTTGGGCAGCGGAAACCTTAACGAAAACGTAAGGAAATGCAAGGAAATCATTACTGAAGGGTTAATATTCAATTACAAAAATTTAATTGAGGAAACTATTGAGAACTGTCTGGATCATTTCAGATATTCAGATGCCCTCCTTTTTGTAAATGCCCTGCTCAGAATCTCACCATTTGATTCCGATCTGTGGTACACAAAAGCCGTCTGCCTCACTTCGCTCGGGAAAAAGAAAAAAGCCGGATACAGTATTGAACGTGCTTATGCCCTTAATCCTGCTGACGTTGATATTCTGCTTGAGAAAGCTTTTATACTGATTAAACAAAAGAAACTCTCTGAAGCTGAAAGGTGTCTTAATAAGGCAAAGACTTTTGACAGTGAAAATCCTGTTCTGTACCTTCATCTCGGAAATCTTTGTACTGAAAAGAAAGAATTTGACAAAGCTGTTGCAGCATATAATAAAAGCATAGAACTCAGCCCGGAGAGCCCTGACGGATATTTCAAACTTGCAGTCTGTTATGAGATAATGGGTGAGCCGGAAAAAGCGCTTGAGTATTATGAAAAGTACCTTGATGCAGATCCCGAGTGTGAAATCGGCTGGTATAACCGTGGTATTATTCTTGAAAAACTTCATCAGTACGAAAAGGCTGTAAACAGTTACGAACTTAGTGTGGCGCTTTATCCGTTTTTTTCAGACGGATGGTATAATCTTGGGAATCTTCTCTCTGATCTCGGCAGACATGGTCAGGCAATAGAAACACTTGAAAAGTTTATAAGCCTTGATCCTGAGGATGAGACTGCTCATTATAATCTTGCTTCACTCTATGATCTTACAGGTAATCACAAAAAAGCACTTAACCACTACGGAAAGGCAATAAAGCTGAACAGGTTTTATTGTCAGGCTTATCTGGGACGAGGTGGTGTTTATATTAAGACCGGGGAACGGGATAAAGCTCTTAAGAATTTCAGATATGCTCTTTTTTCGGATGATCTGCGTCAGCCTAATGAAAGATATAAATATTCTGTGAGGCTCAGTCAGGGTGAAGATCTTGAAAAACTTTCAAGAATGACAAGAATTAACACTGAAAATGTCAGAAATCAGAATCTGTTCAGGAAAATTCAGTTTCTGATAAAATCCGGCCATTATAATGATGCGATCCCGGTTGTGTTTTACCTGATGAAATCACATGAATATTATGTTCACAGCCTGTTCTTTCTCTCCTGGATCTATTTCAGACTTAAAGATGACAGAAAAGGCACTGCATATATGAAACTGTTCCTTCTATCCGATAATGATGCAGAATATCATTTTTGCAAGGAATTCCCGGTGGTCGGAAGTTCGAAATTGTTTAATCAGATATTTTACGGTGTTTGAGGTTTGATATGAAGCTATTACAATCTGATCAGCTGATTTTGGGTCTGCTGGCTCATCCTATTAAGCACAGCTACTCCCCTTTTATCCATAATATGAGTGCACAAATTTTAAACATAGATATGGTCTATCTCCCCTTTGATGTACTCAGTTCAGGGCTGAAAGATGCAATGAAAGGTGTAAGAGCGCTCGGTATCAATGGTTTTAACGTTTCAATTCCCCATAAGGAGCAGATCATAAAGTATCTTGACGGTTTATCAGAAGAGGCTTCACTTATCGGCGCAGTAAATACTGTTGTTAATGACCACGGTACAATGACCGGCTTTAATACTGATTATAACGGAATCGTTGATTCTCTGAATCCTCATAAAGATATTTTTTCAGGCGGAGAAGTTGCCCTGTTTGGCGCAGGCGGTGCAGCCAGAGCGGTAATTCTTGCTCTTATAAGAAATTACAGACCCAAAAAAATTCATCTTGTAAACAGGACTGAACAAAGAGCTGAGACCCTCAGAGAGCATTTCAGAAATCTTATGGGTTACGACGGTATAAGAGTTCATGAATATTTTCCACCGAATCTGAAAAATATATTGCTCAACAGTGCACTGATCATAAACACCACCCCTGTTGGTATGCATCCGCTGGAAGAAGATTCGATGATTGAAACAGCCGATTTTATCAGCTCAGGTTCCGTCGTTTTTGATATGGTGTATAATCCCACTGAAACCAAACTTCTCAAAAATGCTGCCGAAGCCGGAGCTCACACCGTTGCGGGTTTGCTTATGCTTATTTCTCAGGCTGCAAAATCTTTTGAACTCTGGACAGGAAGAGAAATGCCCAAAGATATAATTATGAAAATGCTTACTGAGAAGATTGCAGAAAACGGAACCGAAGTAATCAGCAACTAAGGTATTATCTGATATAATGCCTCAGCTAATAAGCTCTAAGTCATTAAATTACAAAATATTTAATCGTTTATTAAAAAAATAAAAAAGGAATTCAGTTGAATTCCTTTTTTATTTTAAGAGACTGTTGATTAAACTGTTACACTGATAAATGATTCAGGGATACTGAATATATAAAGTGAACAATCTTTCCGGACACTGATTTTTATTGAAGTGCTGAAAGACCCTTGCTGATTCTCTTAACTCCCTCCTGCAGGCTTTCCATTGAGCACGCAAATGACATCCTTACGGTATGGTCATCACCAAAAGCCGCACCGGGAACAAGTGCAACGCCGCATTTCTGAATAAGATACTCGCACATGCTCACAGAATCTGTCACACTGAAACCATCGGCAGATTTATTGTAGTAGTAACTAATGTCAAAATAGGCATAAAATGCTCCGCGTGGCATCGGGCAGATAATTCCTTCCATTGACTGAAGCTCTTTTACCAGATAATTCCTTCTTTCTTCAAAGGCCTGTCTCATCATTTCAACTTCATCCTGTGGTCCGCTTAATGCTGCGGCTGCTGCTTTTTGTGAAATTGAACATGAACTTGATGTGGCATGAGACTGAACATTTCCGGCAATCGTAATAATATCTTTAGGACCTGCAGCATACCCGATTCTCCATCCCGTCATGGAATATGCCTTGCTGACTCCGTTAACGATAACGGTTTTATCTTTAAACCCGTCTAACTGACCAATTGAGAAATGTTTATATCCGTCAAAGAGTATCTTCTCATAAATTTCATCTGATATAATATAAAGTTCTTTATCCTTAAGCACTTCAGCAATCTGCCTTACTTCTGCTTCGGTATATAC
>CAYPMQ010000016.1:0-21804 GCA_964411625.1 uncultured Ignavibacteriaceae bacterium | reverse complement strand
AAGCTCATCAATCCACTTATCAACCCATTCCCTTTTTGCCCCCATACCGCCGATACCGATCACAATATCATTTCCCGCGGAAGCAGTTTCAGCGTAAGAAATGTCTTTACTCAGTAAAATACTGGAATATTTTTCGTAAGAAGGTGAATAATTCCTCAGGGAACCCTCTGCAGGTTCCCCGGGATTTCCATAATCATCAGATTTAGTTTCGCTGCATCCCTGAACAGATACAACCAGCATGATTGCCATAATCAGGAATTGCAATGACCGGTTCTTCAATAAATTTCCTCTACCAGAAATACAGCCAGAGAAAAAACACGGGAACAGCCGTACCTATAATTGTAAAAATTAATCCTCTCCAGACAAAACCCTTGCTGCCCTTAACCATCATCAGCCCGCTGAGAGCCAGAAATATCAGCAGAAGGGCAAAAGCATCCGCAACGTATGTCCAGACTTTTTTTACTTCATTTTTGTGAAGAACGTTAAATTCTTTCAGGAGCCATCTCTGCTGAATTCTTACCATGGAATACTCTCCCGTCAGAAGGTTGATATCAACTTCATTGCCTTCAAGAAATATTTTGAATTTCTCTTCGCTCTCTCTGAAAGAAGTTTTGTACTGCTCGGTAATGTTCAGCTTTTGTATGTACTTTTGTGCAAGCTCATCATCACTTATCTCACCATTACTAACGGGGTCGGTTTTGCCGTCAATTTTTTCAACAGTGTAATTGGGATTCCAGTCATCAATATGATTAACTGCAACTCCCGATACAGAATATATTATGACGAGTACAGCAATGAGGTAGCCGATATCCCTGTGATATTGTCTTAAATATTTTCTTGCTTTGTCTAATCTTGTCATGAAATAAAATTAATCCGGCTGACTTATAACAAACCGGACTCAGAAAACCTTTCTAGTAAATTTCGGCGCCAAAACCTTTTAGCTGATAAAGTGTTACTGGTCCGGTTACTGATTTTGGATCAAATGTCTTTTTCTGTTCTTCAGCTTTATGCTGGTAAAATTCAATTGCTTCTTCTTTAGTCAGTTTTACTTCCTGAACTTCGCCTTCAACTTTTGCCCAGCTTCCTTTTTTATCAAGCGGAAAAACTATTTCGCCGTCATTTACCTTAACGCGCATTGACTGACCCGGCTTATCGCTTTTAACTTCCATCCAGCAGCCTCTTTTTGCGCATACATCAACGATGTGGCCTTCAATAACAACCTTTTTACCAAGGTATTTTGAAGGGTTTGCATAAATTTCAGATATCTTTGTTGTTGTCTTAACTGTAATATCTTTCCCGAATTTCTTGGGGTCTCCGCCGTTAACTATTACAGCCGTAAGCAGAACCAGAGTTAAGATCACTCTAACTAACTTCATTTTCTCTCCGTTTGAGTTGTTTGTTTTTTTAATGTAAAATTTAATACCATGAGCCGTAATAAAAAACAGAAAAATCCTTCTCAGATTATACTGCTCAGCGTCAGGTATAATGCAACTATTTTATTTTCCTTATTCAGCACCCGGAAATCACCTTTAACAGACAATGCTCTCTCCTTAATTTCGAGAATTTCACTCTTGTGCTCAGTAATTATATTCTGCGCAAGAGCTGCACTCCCTGATTCAGTTCCGTCATAAATGTTTATAAGCAGGCTGCAGGCATTATCATGAACGGTACTCTTTATAAGGTAAAATTCCTTATTTTGACCTCTTATTACTGATGAAAGTTTAATAAGCCGGTTCAGAATTTCTTCAGTGGTTCTGAGATGGTTTTTGATTATTATATCATTTTCAATTGAAAGTGATACTATCTGATCCTGACCTTCTTCATCAACGCTGATATAAAACTTAATAAATTTTGAAACCAGTTCAGAGACAGGAACATTCTCAGCCGGGTCACTTTTTATCTCTTCTTCTTTGAGCAGTGAAGGATCCTTGAGATATTTAAGCATCTTTTTAATTGAGTTTTGATCACTCAAGAATCTGCCGAGAAACTCTTCCGGCGTTAATTCAGGCGCCGATTCCTGAGTTAAAGAAGGCAATGGCTGCAATCCTGACCCCGCACCTTTCTGCGGCAAAGAGAATTCAACAAAAACAAGGCTTTCTTTTTCATTTGCCGGGAAATAAGGCTTGAGGGTGATGGCAACGGAAGTGTTATCCGGGAATCTTAGTCCGCTGATTTTATTAGATTCCGCCAGAAACAGTGATGTTCTTAATTCTGTGACGGGATTATCATCACCGAGTAAGATTCTGAAAAGTCCGCCGTTATTCCTTCCTGCTGTAGCTGCAGAACTGCCGGCTGAATTCACGAGCGCCTGATTTGACTTGATAATATTACCGAATTTATCAACCACTGCGGCAGGAGTTTCAAAAAGATCAAGAATATCAAAATCGGGCACTTTGATCAGCTCTGGCGGGGGCGGCGGAGCCTGAGTCACCTCAGATTTTTCACTTCCCGAATCTGACCTGACCAGCGTGGAAACAAGTCCTGCCAGTTTTGAAGGCCTTCCCTCATCGTCATAAATTATCTTCGCTCTGATATTTATCTTTCGGTACTCACCCGTCTCCTTATCGGTTATCCTGATTACCTCATCATATCCGGAGAGGCTTTCAAGGAGTTTTGAAAAGGACGAAGAGAGTATTTCCTTATCTTCAGGGGCAATAATGTCATTCAGCTTATCCTGCAGATCAAGGAGAGCTGATTGCCCCATTAATCCTTCCGGTTTTTCGATACCGTAAATTTCAAAAATCCTGGGCGAAAACCAGAATTTATCCTGAAACAGATCATACTCCCAGAATCCTGCTTCGGAAAGCTGTTCTATTGTTTTAATAATCTGCTCTTCACCTGCCGCAAGTTCAGAGTAACCCTCATCACGCTTTTCGTCATGGAGGATAACGAACGCACCCGTGATCTCATTTTTCATACTGAATATAGGAGAAACGACTCCGGAAACCGGAATATCATTAGCTCCTATTCTGAGCACAGAACCTTTTTTCACAAATGAAGCCTCGCCTGCTGCCACAACCCCGTTTACCACTGTAATAAGATCAAGATAATCCTCGGCTTCCACAACCTCGGTTATCTCTGAAATCTTTTTACCGGTCATTTGTTCAAAGGTCAGGTTTGATTCAACTTCTGTTCTGTAATTAACATAAGTTACATGCCCCACCGTATCTGTCATGATGATCATGTAGGGATGGTTATAAACTGTTTTAAGGAGGTCTTCATAAGCACCTCTCAGGTCATTTTCGATCTGCTTGTAATAAGTCAGTTCCCTTTCGATAAGCAGGAGACCAACCACGGCCTCCGCAGAATCCTTTATCAGAATAAATTCTGATTCTATATAATATTCAAATCCGTTAAGCTGCCTCGGGCCGTCTGATACGAATGCTCCGTCTTTCACAACCCGTTGAATTATAACTTCAAGCGAACTGTCATCAATCCAGTCAATAACTGCAAGATTTTTGCCCAGAAGTTCCCTCTGAGCTTTCCCTCCGAAAATCTCTGCCCGTTCATTAACCAGTGAAAGTTTCAGGTTCCTGTATATCTGTGCTATATCTTCGGTCACATCGCCGGAAAGTGTTATCGGCTCATCTGCAATAAAGAAATAAAGAGCATCGGTTACCGTCTGAACCATTATATTCAGAAACGATGCAAGACTTTCCGGATTCAGGGTGGATGCAATCAGAGGAACGTTCATGTTCCTGAGTGGCGCCGGGATCGAATCCATTATTGAATTATTTATTTCAGATGACATCATTTATCCGGTTATTTTTCTTTGTAGGTGTAAATACTAACGAAACCTCTGTTAAGTGATTCTTCATTGCAGGACCAGGTTTCCGGCTTTGAAACTATGATTTCATATTCTCCCGGCTGTAATACTACACCGGGGGTCACTTCCCAGATTACGTTCTTTTTATTAAACTTTCCGTCGAGCCCCCTGGCATCCCAGGGACCCAGTGCTTCACCCGCAGCTGATTTAAGACTGATTTTACCCGGTTCAGAGCCGTTGCCTTTATGCCAGTGATATGTCCGGATCTTTGAAATTTCAGTAAGTGAATCAATAATGAAAGTTGTTTTGACTGCAGGTGAATCCTTAACGGCAAATTCATTTACGGTCGTGAATATTCTGAACTCACTCCTTTTTTTCACTGAGCAGCCTGCTGATATCAGAAGCAAAAGTAAAAGCACTGAAACAATTTTATACATATATCCCGGGTTCGGATTTTTTGTCCCCGGAAATGATTATAAGACCGGTTAAAACCTGAAAAATCCGTTTGTTAAAAAAAAGTTTTGAATAAACTTAAATATACATATATATGTTATTGATAAAAAATTCCCTTTCATAATGAAAGAGTTCAAGTATGTACAAGAAAAAATTAGTGATTATCGGCGCTGGTTTTGGCGGACTTACTCTTGTCAAATCCTTAAAAAATGCCGATCTGGACATAACGCTCATAGATAAGACGAATCATCATCTCTTCCAGCCTCTGCTTTATCAGGTGGCAACTGCAGCTCTTTCACCTGCTGATATTGCAGCACCTGTCAGAGGTATACTCAAAAAATATATAAACGTTAATATTGTTCTGGCTGAAGTAACACAGATCAACCGTTCAGAACGCTGGCTTATAGCAGATAATCAGAGGTATGAATTTGATTATCTTGTGCTTGCCCCGGGTTCGAGACATTCTTACTTCGGGAATAACAGCTGGGAAGAATATGCTCCCGGGCTTAAAACCCTTTCTGATGCGCTCCACATTCGTGAGAGTATACTGCTCTCATTTGAAAGTGCGGAAAAATCGGAAAATAAAAATGTTATTGAGTCCCTTCTCACATTTGTTATCGTTGGCGGAGGACCAACCGGTGTTGAGCTTGCCGGTGCGATAGCAGAAATTTCACGTGAAGCTCTCGCCCGGGAGTTCAGAAAAATAAGACCTGTTCACGCGAGAATAATTCTGGTTGAGGCGGGTTCAAAAATTCTCCCGTCGTATGACAGCCCTCTTAATGACAAGGCGCTGGAATCCCTCAGGGAACTTGGTGTTGAAGTCATCACCGGCAAACCGGTAACCGGAATCAATGAGGATGGCGTGACCCTCACTGACGGTTTCATCCCAACCAAAAATGTTATATGGGCTGCGGGGAATGTTGCTTCACCTCTGGTTAAAATGGTTACATCAAAAACCGACAATGCCGGACGAGCAATAGTAAATCCGGACTGCTCCATTGCAGAAGACCCTGATATATTTGTGATCGGTGATGCCGCAAATTTCGTTGAAAACGGCAATGCGCTGCCCGGAGTTGCTCCCGTTGCCATGCAGCAGGGGCGTTATCTTGCGAAAATACTGAAAAAGCAAATAATGCAGTCAGAAAGAAAAGCATTCTCCTACCGGGATAAAGGCAATATGGCAACAATCGGACGTGCAAAAGCAGTTATGCAGATTGGCAGCATCAAAGTAAGTGGTCTGCTTGCATGGCTGGCATGGGGCTTTATTCATGTTATGTATCTGATCGGATTCAGAAACCGTTACAAGGTTATGGCTGAGTGGATGTGGTATTATATCACATATAAAAACGGAGCCCGACTGATTACGTCTGATATTTACGGTAAGGTACGTGATGTGGTTAAAAAAGGCTCGTCAAAACTTGCCAACATAGCATAAATATTTAAAAAAGGGCTGCTCTCTCACAAAGAACAGCCCTTTTTATCAATATTACGAAAATCCCGCCTGATTATATTAAAATACACAGTTCCTGTAAAGCATAACAGCCGCTTTTAGCTGTAATAAGCTCAAACTGCCCTGTTCTTCTTCATTTAAAACACTATAGCTTGCAGAAGTTCCTCTGTATAAACCGGAGAAGCATCACCAAAGGGATCAAAATAGTACGCTCCTCTGATTTAGAGAATAAAAATACTGCCTGTTCCTTTCATTAACACTCCTTCCAGACCAAGCTGATTTGCTGACCCGGCTTCCCATTTAGTATCAGAATTGCTTATACCAGTCAGTTTTAGTGTGAAATCAAGCGACATGAAATTTGCCTCGATTGTCTGGAATAATATATAAGACTCGGTTTCCTCATCGGCAATCAGCACCCCAAAGGTAATGTTAAGTACTTTGTTTTCAAAGTTTATCTCCCTTCCTGTTGCACCGCCCTGCGTTAAAGAAGGACTTGATTGTGCAGTTATCATCCCTTTCTGTTTTGAAAAACTTAATTCCATAAGTAAAGGCCCAAGTGCCATACCACCCGTGAATGAAAACACTCTAAGCATTATGGGCGCTTCCATTTTCTTTATCAGAATGGAGGCTCTCTGATTATTCTGCCTGTCTGCAAAATCGCTCAGAACATTGGATTTGGGGAAAAATGATTCATATCCTGCGCCAATATAAACAGACCGGTCGTAAACTGATGAGATACAGAAAGAATTCAATAAAAAAGTAATTTTATGACCATCTGTAACTCTTTAATCATCTTATTAAATAATTATTTGTAGTTACCTGTTAAAATAAAGGCTCCCCAGAAAAACGGAAGAGCATATTTCGGGTTTTTGCTTAAAGTCAGTTTAGCCTGCTGGAGCGCTTCAAGCTTAGGCAGTGTTTTTAAGTTCGTATAAAATTCTTTCATCAGTACCGATGTTGCCGCATCGTCAACCTGCCAGAGCGAGGCCACTACTGTCTGTACACCTACATCAAAAAAGGCATTTGCAGGGCTTGTTAGCCATCCCTCAATAATTTCATCGCTAACTGCAGTCTTGCATGCCGAAAGGGTAACAAGTTTAATATCTGCCAGATTTGTTAAAGACCATACCTCGCCGATTGTCAGCTTGCCGTCATCCAGCGGGTTATTTGTTGCCAGTGCAAGAAAAGAATTCCGGATATCTTTATAATCAAGGCTTCCGTGTGTTGCAAGATGAAGAGCATTATATTCACCATACTGCATATTCTTTATTTTATCTTCACTAGCGTCATCTCTCAGATAAACCTTTGCATCTTTGAACAGCTCCTTAAGGTCCTCAACCTCAAGTTCGGCGTTCGGTAATGTCTTATCGGCATTTCCTAATGCCATGAGTTTCACAGCGGTTGCTTCCTCATCATTATTCCGGGTGAGAACCTCAAGCGTTGTGACATAAAAGATCATTTTATCAGAACCGAAAAACTGTTTGAACTCCTTATTATTATGCTCCACAAGAGTTTCAAACGGTAGATAGTATAGTTTCCCGAATGGAATGATCGAGATTTTACTCTTATTTTTGATGACATTTGCAACCGGTCTTATAAGAAGATCATAAAACTCCATTCCAAGCTCAAGAAATGGACCGAGGGTTTTTTCGTACCCGGCATTATTGGCACTGTTAAAAGGCTTCATTGTTTTTGGATCAAGGTCACCAACCGCTTTGGGCATTGAGGGGTCCTTGAGCCCCTTATAGTATTTAACGAGTTTTTTCTCCAGCTCTGATTTTGGAATTTCAACAATCACTGCCGTTACGGAATCACGCGATGCAGAGAAAATGTATAACTGCTTCTCACCCATCAGATAAGCGAGCACCGCAACATCTTTAGGTATTTTGTTTTTATTCCTGATAAATGTGTTGGGGTTCACAGAGTTTGAAAAATACTGGGCAAGCCCCGGGTACTCTTTAACCGTCTCGGTTATAAAACTAAGATATTCCTTTTCAGCAACCTGTTTATTTTGTTCAAGGGAAGCAATTTTTTCTTGGTTTCTCTGCCCTTCAGGTTTAGCTTTCTCTTTTTCGAGCTCGGTTTCAAGACCCTCAACTTTTGTTTTGAGTTCTTTTTCCTGCTCTACTTTTTTATTTTTATTCTCATCCTCAAATTTGGGTATCAGTTTACCCATCTGTTCCTTGAGACCTTCATTATAGCTGAGATCGAGATAATACAAAGCGCTGTCAATCTGTCCACTCTGAATGAAAAGATTAATAAGCGTTTCATAAATCTGAACTTTGACATCGCCTGAAGAGAAAAGTTTGGCGGCTTTTTCACCCCCGATAAGCTTGCCTCTAATATCATTGAGAACCTGAACTGCTTTTCTCAGAGTATTTATTGCATCTTCGGTTTTATTCTGATCCTTTTCAATAAGACCTTTATAAAGATAGGATCTGTAAACAACCCTCTTTGTCCCCAGCTCCTCTGATAACTTAATTGAAAGATCAATAAACTCCTGAGATTTCGGAATGTTACCTAGTTTATAATTAATCTCTGCAGCTGAAACCGCCGTGTACATAATTTTATCTTTTTCGCCTATCTCCTGAGCTTTGCCGAATGAGGCATTCATGTAGAACGAAGCTGAATCTGTCATACCCAAATTATTGTAAACTTCGGCAAGGAGTGATTGGATTGTGATCAGATTTCTGACAGAAAGGTTTTTTTGTGAAGTCTGAAGCGCCTGCTGCAGCCATTTTTTTGCGTCATCATATTTCTTCATCCCGAGATAGACTTCACCGAGGTTTGACTGAACTATACCCAGAAACTCACCTCCGAACTTTACGCTGTCAAGAATTCCGAGAACTCTGTAAAAGTTGTTCAGAGCGTTATCATAATCACCCTGCCAGAAATAGACAGTACCTATATTATTTATAGGCGTTGCACGGCTGAACTCATCCTCAAGTGATATATAAATACTGTCAGCAGTATCATAGTTCTCTTTAGCCAGAGCATAATCACCAAGAGTATTATAGATACTGCCAAGGGTAAGGTGGGCGCTTGCCTTCCCCCAGAGATTCTCATCTTCTTCATACTCTTTCATTGTGATCTCTATATACTCCCGGGCTTTTTTATAATCACCAAGAACCGTATAAAGATCACCAAAATACAGCTTAACCGAAGACTGAATTTTTTTGTTGTTTGTCTCTCTGGCAAGCGTGTCTGCCCTCATGTATGCCTGCTTTGCCTTCTCAAATTCTCCGCTCTGAATATAATTGAGTCCTATGTCAAGTAATATAAAAGCAGCCTGATTTTTATCACCGATCTTATTATAAACAGACAGCGATGAGTCAAGGTAAGCAAAGGAGTTATTTGTATTTCCCTTATCAAGAAAAAGGTTACCCATTCTGTAATAACTGTATGCTATGGCATTATCATTTTGAACCTGTTTTGCCCTGGTCAGAGCATCTGCAAAAGTGGCTATTGCATTATCATAACTGCGCCTGTAAACATAATCTATCAGCCCGAGATTCAGCAGGCAGTAAACCTGATCCACCTGATCACCCAGCTCGGTATTTAGTTTAAGCGATTTATTAAGAAACTCTGTCGCTTTATCATATTCGCGGTAATCATAATAGGCAAGCCCGAGATCAAAATAGCCTTCGGCAACTTCATAAGGCATATTCAGATTTTCACGGATAATGATTGCTTTTTCTGTCAGCTCAAAAGATTTAGCAAAATCTTTCAGATCTTTATAAAGATGCGCCAGATCAATATATGTCTTTGCGATACCGGCACTGTCTTTATCGATTTCATAAAACCTGATTGAGTTGTTGTATGCTTCAATTGCCTTGGTTGGCTCTCCCGATTCCTTATAAAGAGCAGCAATCTTGTTCCAGGAATAGCCCTGATCTGCAGCAGTGCCGTTTGTCTCACCAAGTTTCAGGGCTTTCATGTGAAAGCTTAAAGCCTCGTCATATTTCCCGAGGTTCCAGTTTGCCTGCCCGATATTAGAAAGGGAGTTTATAGCGTCAGCATAACCGCCCGAGGCAAGATAAAGCTCATAAGAAGTGGTATAATATTTAATGGCGTTATTGTAATCAGCCAACTCAAAATAGGTGTAAGCAAGATTAAAATATGCTTTGCGTATGTTTGCAGCATCCTTCATTTCGGTCGAAATCTGAAGAAGACGCTGATAAAGCTCAAGGGCTTTATTTAGCTCACCCATTTTTGTATATGTGTCAGCAATATTAAACAGGACAGTAACCTTGTCACCAAATGCATCATCAGTTTTTGAAGAATCATACAGAGCTATCGCAAGCTCGTAATTTTTTACTCCCTCAACATACTTGTCAAGTTTAACAAGAGCATAAGCTTTTCCCCAGTATGAACCGCCGAGTCGTGTCATTCTGAATGGTGTTGGTTCAACTTCAAGGGCTGCTTTTCTGATTGCTATTGCACTGTCAAACATTGCTATTGAGGTTTGATAATCCAGCATATCGGTGAAATTAGTTCCTCTGTTATGAAAAGCTGTCCCGATATATGAAGTATCCCTGATCTGCTGAGCATATCTGAGTGATTTCACATAAAGCTCTTCCGCTTTATTGTAATCACCAAGAATGTTGTAGGTCAGACCTCCAGAGAGATAGATTTCCATCAATACTTCCGGATTCCCTGTTTTTTCCGCAATGTAGGATGCACCGTCAAAAAGCAATCTTGCCCTTTCGATCTGTCCGGTATTGTAAATAGCCTCAATTGTATCCCTTGCCCTGGTAATCAGATTATTGTCAACTATGCTGAGAGAGTCAGAAAAAAATATTTCGTCAAGATCAGCCGGAGTTTTTGCTGCCGAAAGTTTAAGCTCGAATTTCCTGTAGCCGATCATACATTCTGACAGAATCCATGTTGCATAAACTTCACTGAATGACCAGTTAAGTCCGAGGTACTTACCGGGAAAATCCTGAACAAAATAAAAGAAATCCCTGACGTCTGCGGAGGATGATGCTCTGAGGCCCTCCTGCAGGGTTTTACCTCTGAATCTCCCTGATTTCGATTTCTCAAGAAATGAGGGGGAGTCTTTTTCAAGTGTTGCCACAAGATCTGCGGTTTCAATAACTTCACGGTCAAACTGCTTATTAATAAGAGTGAACACCTCAACTGAATTGAGCCTGCTGAGCACATGGAAATCATAAAATACATTCCCGAAGCTGTTTCTGAAAAGGATCCTCTCTTTAGCAAGGTCACGAAGAACGCTCTGCTGATCAAAATCAACTTTCTTAATCTTCAGATACACAAGGTCATTTATAAAAACCAGCTTCCCGAAATTATCGGGAGTGTGAAGCTTAAAAGCAATCCTGGCGGTGAATGAATCCACTTCTGTCACCTTACCTTTTGCAAGGTTGAAGACATCATGGTCGGGCAGAAATTCTGTTACCATTCCCCATATTTCAACTTCGCTTCCGGGTATGACATTGTCATTAAGTCCTGCATTAACCAATGCAACCGCACTGTCTTTTGTTACATACTGAAGTTCAATGAGGTTGAACATCACCCTTTCAGTCTCCGTTTCGGCTGCTTTTACAGGGAGCGGATCGTAAATCCGGAGTGTTCTTTTAATCATATTAACATAAAACAGCCCCGTCAGCGCATCCATAGGGCTGACGAACTCCTTTAACTTTGGTATCAGTTCAAGGGCAAGGCCGTAGTAATGTCTCGCTTTATCATACTCTCCCACTGATGTAAGATTTATTCCCAGATTTATATACAGGTTATATTTCTGATCATCGGTAACAGACGGATTGATCAGCTTGTCAAAATCAGACTGATTAAAGTCAGCAGCCGTCTGAATATCTTCGCGGTATTTTGCAAGGAGTTCTTCAAGCCGGGCTTTGGAATCGGAATCAAGCCAAGCAGCCGATTCATCAATTGCTTTTTTGACAACATCCGCCGCGGCTTTTGAGTAACCAAGTTTGCCCAGATATTCAGCATATCTGTTAACCTGCTGTGTAAAACGCTCCTTCAGATTTTTTGTGATTGTGTATTCAATGGCTTTTTCCATGTAATAATAAGCCATACTGAACTCTTTAAGTCCCCAGTAAGCCAGTGAAATATTATCAAGGCCTATTGCCACGTTAATCTGATTGACCGTGTCATAATATTGAAGAGTGCTGTGCCATTTTCTTATGGCTTCATTATACCGGAGATTGTCATAATCTTCAACTGCCTCATTAAAGATTGCCTCAACAGAATCATCAGAAAATGTAATCAGGCGCATTACATCAGGCTGCGCATTACAGGCAGGGTCCTTAAAGAGTCCTTTCTCTCCTGCGGCATATAAATGAGCGGCTAGTAAAAGAAGAATCGCAATAATTCTCATAACTCTCCTGGATTAATTACTTGTAACTGCCATATAAAACAAAAGGCGCCCAATAGAACGGATGAAGCCAGTCGCTATGACCGGGGTCATCAAGTACTGCAAGCTGGGCAGCTCTCAGGGCATCTGCTTTATTCATGCCCGATTTAATAAAATTACGATAGAAGTTCTTCATGACTTCACCGGTGGCTATATCGTCAACACTCCAAAGCGTGGCAATAACACTGGCAGAACCGGCAAAAAGAAATGCGCGGGTGAGCCCAACAAGATCATCACCCGCCGGAGCCATACCGGCAACATAACCGCCAACCTGCCCTGATTCACAGGCACTTAAAACCACAAGACTGCTCTTCAGATTAAGGTCAAAAATTTCTTTTGCTTTAAGATACCCATCATCCTTATCCGTCTTTGAAAAAAGCACCCTGCTTTCAAGAGCTTCCTGCATGAACAAGCCATGCGTTGCAAGATGAATTATATCAAAACTGTTTATATTCTCTTTTACAATCGTTTCAGTTGCTTGTTCCTTCTTCAGGAAAAGTTTTTCCTTTGGTTCAAAAAACTGTGATACATATTCAGCCTCTTTTTCGGCAAACTGAAGGTCGTTCCAGGAACCGACCGGATAAACGGGATTTCCTATTATAAGCGCCGTGTTTTGTGCACGTCCCTCACGTTTCTTGATGAACTGCAGAACGCTTGCAGAAGGCACAGTAGCAAGGGCTTTTTCTCTTATCCAGTATTTCGGCTGTACAATATGCTTTCCCGGTGTAAAATCCAGATGCGCGGGTGAGGGAATCAAGGCAGCAAACGGAAGGTGGTGCAGAATTCCGTGAGGCACAATAAAGAGTCTTTCATAAGCCGATGAGAGACTATATATCTCTTTTCCCACAAGCACACCGAACAGCTGCATCAGGGTCCACTGAAAGTAGCTGTTTGTTGGTTCTTTTGCCCACATCTGCTCAAGCTGAAGTGAATCAGGGGGATTGGGATTCCTTTTATTTTTCTTTATAGTCAGATTCATGAAAATCTGCTTTTCACGGGGGAACCCGGTTACAAGATCCCTGAGAGCATGAACCGTGTCTTCAAGCGAATATGAGTTGACATCTATGAGTCTGCCTGTCAGTTCTTTTTTACTTATAAACAAAACACAGCTAAAGAGTTTACCTGTATAGTATTCAATGATTGCCTCATTACTTTCAATTACCTTCCTGACATCTTCAACGTTTACGGGCTGCACAGTTGTAAGTGCGCTGTATTCAGGAGCAGCTTCTGCAAGCTGTTTAACAGCTTCCTCATAATCTTTTATTACCCCGGCAAGTTCAGTGTTTCCTTCTCCGCTGCTGCGAAGAGCATAAACCTTATCCTCAAGCGACTTGACTTTTTTTATAAGTTCCTGCACTTCAGATGAATACTTATTAAGATTTTCTTCTCTTGATGCAAGCCGGTCAAGTAAAGCCCGTGATTTTGCCCGTTCCACATATTCAAAAACCTCATCAAATTCCCCTGAGTCAAAAAGTCTTTCAATCAGAATTTCGTAGTAAAGGATCTTGTCATCAAAAAAGGTGGATCTCAGAAGATCGCTTTCAATTTCACCACGGAGTTTCTCAATTACCTCTATCCCCTCTTTCAGGAGATTAATACCCGCCTCAAGCCTTTGTTTTTTTAATCCCGGCTCCGCAGCCAGATCACTGTATTTTGTAAGGGTGAATCCTTTATTAAGGGTTGTAACTGCTTTGAGCCTTACGTTGCCTGATTCCGTGAAGATATTTGCGGCCATGTCATAATAAATAAGCGCCGAGTCGTAACTCTGCTTTATATCATAGGTGCGGGCTATATTCAGATAGATTTCCGGTACTCTCAATGTAAACACCGCCTTTAGTTCAGGCACTGAGGCTGTTACAAGAGCAGAATCAAAATAGTTCAGTGAAAATGAGAGTGAGCTTTCACTTTCTTCCGGATCATCAGTGTAAAGCCCTTTATCACGGTATGCGCGCCCGATATTTGAGAGGGTTGATATTTCGCCCTCCTTGTTATTTATCTGACGGTCAATATCAAGTGCCTCCTTGAAATTTTCTATTGCTCTGTCATAATTACGCGAGTATTGTTTCAGCACGGAGATATTGTTAAGAATATTCGCTTTTTCCTTAAGCAGGATGATATCGGCAGGTTTGCCTTCTTCTGTAATTTTCTGAAGGACTTCATCAAGCAGTGCCATTGCCTTGTCATAAAACATGGCTGAAGTATCGGGGATATTGAAAGTCTGAGGTGAATAAAGAGTGCCGAGATGTTTAAGTGCCTGCGCTGCGGAAAGTATATCACCTGAAATTCTGGCCTCTTCTGAAATTCTGAGCAGTTCAAATTCTGCTTCCTTCGGATTGCCTTTTCCTGCGGTTTCCAGAGCTTTGCTGATTTGGTCCTGATAATTTATTCCGCCTTTTTGGGCAAAAAGAACAAAAGTTATACATACAAATAATGCAAAGGTAATCTTGGATACTCTTCTCATAACAGCTGTATCATTCAATTAGTTGGAAGGCTTAATTTTATAAAGATAACTATAAAAATACATTAAAATTAAAAATAATTTTTTAAATTAAACCCCTGATAATAGCGATTAATATTACTGTGATACCACGCAATTACCGGGCTTTCATCAGTTAAAAGTGGAGGCTGTCACGTTTTTGTTCATTTTTATAATATAAATTTGACTCAATTAATTGCTTCATTTCTATAAGTTTGCAATATAAAGAAGCTTAATAAATTAAAACCCAAACCGGGAGGAATTATGAAAGCCAAATTAACATTACTTTTTCTGGCTGTAATTTTGGCCGGAAGCCGGCTGTTTGCCCAGAACCCCACTATGGTGCTTACAGTTTTTGAGCCCCTGCCAAAAGTTGATCTCACAGCCTTTATCTTCTCTAATGACCTGAAGGGTTCACCCAGGCTTATGACAATTGACATCTCGCCTGTTGGTACAATGGTCAGGATGAGAGGTACATTTGACTGGCAAAGAGCCAATGAAAGTAATTACAACAGAGTCTATTCATTCAAAACCAGAGCCTTTTCTGCCAGGAGTTTCAGTAATCAGGAAATAGGTGACCAGGATATCAGAATCGAAGAAGAAGAATCAGTCTCTTCTCTGATAGATGAGAACCTGAGAAAAGGCAGACCCACAGGAAAATATAAAATTTTCCTTGAGCTTCTTGATGAGGCAGGAAATCCTTATTCCCCTCCTGTCACTCAGGAAAAAGAACTTGAGTTTGTAAACCCGACTCAGACCCTTTCTATTCTGGCTCCCATTGAGTACTTCAGATATGATATGGGTAATGTGACCGCTACCTGGACTGAAGCTATAGGAGCAACAAGATATATTGTCCGCGCTGCAAAGAGAATCAATCCCGGCCAGTCACCCGAAGAAATTCTCAGCTCAAGCACACCACTAATTGATAATGTGGATGTGGGTAACGTTACCAGTATAAACCTTCGTAATATCCTTCAGCGTGAATGGTCGGCCGGTGATGAAATAGCAATTCAGGTCACAGCGGTTGTTGACGGCCCCGGAGGCGGTGAGGAACTTAAAAGCCCGATCGTAAGATTTTTTATTGAGTCTGCAGGAACAAACCCTGCTGCAGGAATTAATTCACTGATTGCGGGTCTTCTCCAGTATTTCCCTTCCGGTGTACTTCCTCCTGAATTAATCAGAAGAATTTCGGAAGGTTCAATCCAGATAACCGGATTTACTGACCCTGACGGCAATCTTATACAGATGGCTGAGGTTACGGCAATTCTTAGTTACCTCTCCTCCAACCCAGGTTCTTTATCCAACTTGTACTTCATTGAAAGATAATAAGGAGGAAACATTAAAATGAAGAAATTTAAGTATCTGCTCCTGTTAATTCCTGCAATCATGCTTCTTCCGGCTTTTGTTGTTTACAACAATTTCGTGCCGGCTGAATCGGTTGCAATTGTGACTAAAACAGTTAATGACGTAAAATATAAATCAGGCGGTTCAGGCTGGTCTGATCTTAAAAATGGTTCAGCCCTGAAAAACTCTGATGAAATCAAAACCGGTGATAAATCACTGGCACTTGTTAAGTTTACCGATAACTCTGTACTCAGAGTCAGAGAAAACAGTATTGTAAAGATCTTCGCTGAAAAAACCGGTAAGAATGTTTCAAAAACAACTGAAATCAGCAGTGGTACTGTCGGTTTTAATGTCACGAAACAGGATCAGAATGACTTCAAATTTAACACACCTACCCTTGTGGCGTCTATCCGCGGTACGGGAGGTCTTATACAGGGTGGTGATGATCAGGGTCTTGTGGCAATTGAAGAGGGCGCTGTATTTGTTGAAGCAATTTACGGTAACCGTCAGACCGGTATGGTTCCTGCCGGAACGTTTGTTTATATTACCAAAGAAGGTGATGTAACTGTACTTCCGTTTAATAATACTATCCAGAATCTCGTTAATAGCAGTAAAAAGACAAACGTCAAAAAGCTGATAATTAAAACAGATTCGGGTGACCTTATAATAGAATATTTTGTTGATTAGAAGTTTACAAAGAATCCCGGTTATACCGGGATTTTTTTTTATTTTAAATGTCTTTTAATGGAGTTTTTATTTCAATCAGATACTTTTTTTGATTGATTTTTCTTATTTTTACTTTAAAATACGTCAAAACTCCAAATAATATTTCTCCGGAGGTAAAATGTCTAATTTTTACAAAGTATTATTATCACTTGCTTTGCTGATTTTAGCTCCTGCAGCTATTGTTTTCGGTCAGCCAAGCAATATTGTATCGGGAGTAAAGAATTCCACCGCAAAAGAAAAAAATGACATTTATATAAAAGTTGATTTTCTGCGTTCTAACGTAGTGCAGGATATTGCACTTAAATATAAATCATTCAGCAGTTCAGAATACAGTGAAATGGATATGACTCTTTCCAGTTCATCTGCCTCCGGCAGGATTCCGGGTGAAGATGTTCAGGCGCCAATGGTAGAGTACTTTCTTTTCATGAAACTGGCAGATGGTTCAGAGGCATATTATCCTGAAGATGCTCTTGCCGGTAACACAATAAAGATCACAGTTGAGCAGCCTTCACCAAAAGATGCCGAAATTCTGATGTTAAGCCCTGACCCCGCAGAACCGCTTACCAAAGGTGATGCACTTATTACAATTTCGCTCCTAAAGGCTTCTGATGATGTTGATAAGTCTAAGACGAAACTCTTACTCAACGGAAAAGATGTTACTTCGCTCGCATTGTTTGCAGATGACCTGATTATTTTCTCTGCCGATAACTTCCCGGAATATATTAATTACGGCTTTGCCAATAACATAACTATTGAATTATACGACACTAAAGGAACACTCTACCACTCATATTCCACTGCGTTCCAGGCAAAGGCAACCGCGGGATTTGCTGCAATTCCTGACACTCCTCTTGAGTATTATATTAATACCAGGGGTGAATCAAGAAATGAGAATATCAGATCAAATAACCGGTGGTATAATAATCTTAACCTTGATGCCAAACTTAACTACGGGGAGTGGTCACTTGACGGATTATTATATGTAACCTCGGAAGAAAAAGGATATCTGCAGCCTAACAACCGTTACAGAGTTGGCATCAAACACGATATGATCGAAGTTTACGGCGGTGATTATACCCCTGAATTCCAGTCACTTGTTCTTACCGGTAAAAGAATCAGAGGTATTTCAGGTGCAGCACATATGGGAATATTTAATATTAAAGCAACTTACGGAGAAGCAACCAGAGGTATAAATGGTAGTGTTATTGAGTATTTAAGCCGCGATACACTCGGCACTGACATAACCAGACTCAAAGACGGACGTCTTGCAAGAGTAAACTATGGAACCTATGAACGTCAGATCTTAGCAGTTAGTCCTTATCTGCAGTCAGGTGAAGACTTTAAATTCGGACTTACTTATATGCATTCAAAAGACAATATGGAGTCAATTGAAATAGGCAAAGCCCCTCAGGAAAATATTGTAGTCGGTACAAACCTTCAGCTCGGTTTTGATGATCAGAAAGTAATGATAACCGGGCAGGCGGCATTTTCTCTCATTAACCGTGACATTTCAACCGGAACATTTTCCGATTCAACAATAGACAAAGTTTTTGGTCCCAACGGTACATTCAACAGCGGTGACGCCCAGCTTATAAAGGATATCAAAAGTATCCTGGGAAATTTTATAACCGTTAATCAGTTTCTTAATCCTCTTAATCCTCAGGAACTTTCTTCACTCGCTTACGAAGGTGCTCTTTCTCTGAATTACTTCGGCAATTTCCTCAAAGGCGGTTACATTTACAGAGGCAGCGAGTACAGCAGTTTCGGAAACAGCTTCGTAAGAACAGATATAGCAGGTATTCAGCTTCAGGACAGGGTGAGATTATGGGATAATAAACTTTTTATTTCACTTGGCTATGAAAATCTGAAAGATAACCTTCAGAAAACAAAACTTTCAACAACCACTTACCAGACAATCAGTGCTTCAGTATCAGTATTCCCGAGATATGATCTGCCGAGTTTTGTTGTTACTTTTGTAAGAAACGATAATAATAACGGTATTCTTGCAACTGCTGCACAGAATATAGCCGTAAACGGGGTTGATGATATTACTAATAAAATCTCCGCATCAGTATCACAGAGATTTAATCTCGAAATTCCGATGCAGGCTTCAATTAATTTCAGCTGGTCAAAAAGAGAAGATAAGAGTATCAGAAAAGTTGATGTTGATAATACATCACTCAGCCTGACTACCAATCAGTACTGGGGTGACGATCTGAATTCATATCTTAATGCAAATCTGAACAATACAAAGATTCAGCTTCTTGAATACAACTACATATCGCTCTCTGCCGGTGCAAGATATAACCTTATGGATAGCAAACTCACACTTGCCGGTTCAATAAATCCTAACTTCGGTGATCTTGAAAGATATGACTTTGATGCAAGTGCAATCTATAAAGTTATGCAGAATCTCAGCCTCCAGCTTCAGATGAGATATATAGTTAACAAAGATATTGCTGATGACAGTATCATTTCCTTTGTAACCAGATTTGACTTAAGATAATTAATGGCAAAAACGGCAGCAAAACGTGAGATATGGTCAAAACTGTTAATCTGTTTTGCCGTTTCTCTCCTCGTAATAGTATTAACACAGGATCTTGTTGTTGATATTGCACCGTTAAAAGAATACGAATTAAATCATCTCGATGAAAGATTTAAGAGACGGGGGGCAATCCCTATCAGGGATACCTCCGTCATAATTCTCGAAATCTCCAGAAACACCTATCAGGGTATCCCCGAAGCTCAGAGGTCATGGCCATGGCCAAGAGCATTTTTTGCCAAAGTGATTGATAATCTTACCGAAGCCGGTGTTAAAGCCATAGGGATAGATATTATCATGGGTACTCCTAATGCTTTCTCTCCTGAGGATGATTCAATTTTTATTGACGCAATCAGAAGATCAGGGAAAGTTATATTGGCAGGAGTAACCCAGACCACCAGCGGTGCTTCTGAAGTCAGGAAACTTGACGAGAATTTCGGAAATGCCTTCTACTTTGCCGATACAACAATAGGCATTGTGAAAGTTATTGCTGATGATGACGGCGTACACAGAAGATACCTCCCTTTTATGTATTCGGAAACTGCAGGAAAGTTTCTCCCCACCTTCGGGTTTGCACTTCTGAATACATATTATAACCTCGGGAAAAATCATCTTTCAGAGCTTCATCCCGGTCATTTTCAGATGGGTGAAACGATGATACCCAGGTTTACCTCAAACTCAATGATTATTAATTTTTACGGTAAATCAAGAACATTTCCGCACAGGGATTTCCTTGATGTTCTTGATGATACCGGGTTCATGACTCAGGAAGAACTGGAATACGAAGTTGATCTTAACACATGGGATGACCCCGCCACAGGATTGCTTCAGTCAGGATTCTTTAAGGATAAGATTGTGCTCATCGGCTCAACCGTTGAAGAAGACCGTGATGTTGTTTCGGTTTCGTTCTCTGAAGGAGATGTTGCAGGTACAAATACTCTTTATGGAGTTGAGTTCCACGCTAACGCTATTCAGAATGTTTTAAACAGAGATTTTCTTAACAAGGTACCCGTTGCGGCAGAAATCGGATTTGTTCTGTTCTTCACTTTTGCGATATTCTTCGGAACTTCTTTTATAAGAGATCTGAAGCTAAAGTTTTCATTCGTTTCAGAGATTCTGAACTTCGTTTTACTGATCGGACTGCTGTTTGCGATCCGTGAAGTCTCCTTTTATCTTTTCTCTTCTCATAACCTGATATTCACTTTTGTAAGCTCTGCTCTCGCACTTATCCTTGGATATTTCTCCTCAACAGCATACTACGTTATTGTTGAAAGAAGACAGAAAGCTGCCATTAAAGGAATGTTTTCTCAGTACGTTGATTCTTCCATTGTTGAAGAGCTAATTTCGGAACCGGGCAGACTGAGACTTGGCGGTGACAGAAAGATTGTAACCGTATTCTTCTCCGATATTGCAGGATTCTCAACTTTCTCCGAAACAAAATCTCCCGAGGAGCTCGTGAGCTTCCTTAATGAATATCTGAGCGCTATGACTGAGATAGTGATCCACAACAAGGGCACGCTTGATAAGTATATCGGTGATGCCGTTATGGCCTTCTGGGGCGCTCCCGTTCCTCTTGAAAATCATGCCCACCTGGCATGCAACACAGCCCTTCAACAGCTTAAGGTTGTTGATCAGCTCCGTGAGAAATGGAGAGCAGAAGGTCAGCCGCTCATTCAGATCAGAATCGGTATCAACTCAGGTGATGTGGTTGTGGGTAATGTGGGTGGTAATCAGAGATTTGATTATACAGTTATGGGTGATACCGTTAACCTTGCTTCCAGACTTGAAGGGGCAAATAAACCTTACGGTACGCACTGTATGCTTTCTGAATCAACCTATGAACTTGTGGCCGGGGATTTTGTTACTCGCCTCCTTGACTACCTTGTCGTAAAAGGAAAGACAAAACCTGTCAAAACTTACGAATTGATAGCGTCAAAGACTGAAACTCTGTCTCCGGAGAAAAAAGAGGTTATCAGACTTTACAACAATGCTATGGATCTGTATCATAAACGCAATTTTGCCGAGGCTAACAAACTGTTTAACGAGGCACTCAAAATTGATCCTGAAGACGGTCCGTCACTTCTATATGCAGACAGATCAAAACATTATACGGAAACTCCACCTGATGATGACTGGGATGGCGTTTTCAAGATGACAACAAAATGAATATTAAAGAGGCTCTCAGCATTGAGAGCTTTTTTTTTGCAGGCTGCCAGTCTGTTTAATCCTATCCTCTCTATTCATTTAAAACCGAAACCTTCATTACAAAGCACCCGCTTAATGATCTGATTCTTTTTGTTTCAGCAAACTCGATTAAACTTCAGCCCTCATTTTTATAAGCGAGAGTATTTAAGTATCAACCAACGGAGCAGTCATATGGTCAGGCTCAGACACCTGCAAAGGAGCAAATATTTCTTTTCACGGAGGTGACCCCAGGAATTACCATAGATAAAGACGGGAATTTCATTATCGCCGGATCACTCTTACAGTTCAGGATATTCCGGGAAATAAAGTAATGACTGCTTCCTCGGGATACAACCCCGCCCGTGAGCACAGCATCAGGGTTGATTTTACCGGAGTGAATGCCGCCTCAGGCACTTATTTTTACACTCTGAAAACGGGAGCGGGCATAAAAACAGGAAAAATGATGATA
>CAYPMQ010000015.1:17986-22156 GCA_964411625.1 uncultured Ignavibacteriaceae bacterium | reverse complement strand
GGCATTCGGAGAGAATCAGTTCTTTTATGAAAATGAACCTGCTTTTATGAAAAATATTCCCTACAGCTATTTTATTCCATCTTCCTCCAGCAAGGGGATGGTTCAGGTAAGTTAATAGGTTATTCTTCAGGCATTAATAATTCAGGGGGCTGGAACTCTATTTTATTCAGCCCCCGTTAAAAATCATTTATATTCTCCCTCTCATATTTGCATTTAATCAGTTAAAATAACTATTTTCAGTTGAAAATATTATAATTAGGTTATTAAAGATTCCATCAGCAAAATATAAATCATTATCATTAAACGGAATGAGCTACATGGATGTTGATAAAGCGGTTCACTCAATGATTGAGAATTTCAAAGAGAAAACGGGCAGAAGCCTTGAAGAATGGCTTGCTATAGCCGGAGAGTTCAAAACAGATAAACACGGCGAAATAGTGAGCCGTCTTAAAACTGAATTCGGGCTGACTCACGGATATTCAAATATGGTTGCTCACAAATTAAAGGGAAGCGATGCGGTTCCAGCGGAAAACAAGGAAGACCATGTTGAAAATCAGTTCAAGGGGAAGGAGACACTAAGACCAATTTATGATAAACTTCTCAGTGAGATAATGAAATTTGGAAGTGATATTGAACAGGCGCCCAAAAATGCCCATGTCAGCATAAGAAGAAAAAAGCAGTTTGCCATTCTCCAGGCTGCAACAAAAACACGGTTTGATCCGGGCCTGAATATGAGGGGGATTGACCCCGCAGGAAAACCTGAGCCTTCAGGAAGCTTTAATGCAATGTGTTCACACAGGATCAGGCTGGAAAAACCTGAAGAGATAACTGATAAAGTTATTAACTGGATAAAGGAAGCATACAATCAGGCGAAATAATCATTTTAATGAATCACTTTATGAAGACTGCAATAATATGAAAAAACTAATACTTGTTCTTCTGGTTCTCTCACCGCTGCTGAGCAGTTCTTATTCCCAGAATATGACATATACCGATATCAGCAAATCGGGCAGAGAGGTTAATAAATACACCCTCGATAAAAACGCAAAACCTTTTGTAATCAGTAAAAGCACAGCCGTTTACGGCTCCGTCCCCTCCTGGAGTGCCACTCTTGAAAGGCAGATTGGCGGGCTGGCTTTCGGCGATTTTGATAATGACGGAGATCCTGATCTTGCTGCCGGCTGTTATTTCAGTAACTCGTTTCCGCCAATAAACGAGTATGACAACATGATTTTCAGGAATGATAACGGAACCCTGACTGTAAATCCCGTCTGGTTTTCCACTGATTCAAGATCAACAACGGATATACGTTTTGGCCATCTGGATGATGACGGAAGAACCGATCTTTTCGCTTTGAACGGAGATGGTTCTTTTGTGCCGCCCACAATATATCTGAACTCTGACAGCGGTATAACAAGAACCGCCTCAATAACGCTGCAGAGCGGGCTTGCGTGGGGTGTGGGATCATGTATCGCTGATTTTGACGGGAATGGCAAGTTAGATATTGCCGTCGGGAATCAGGGTAATACGAATGATCCTTACAGACCAATATATTATTATTACAGAACGGGAACGGGTGTACCTACTTTCCCGACTCTGGTATCGACAGACCAGATGATAACAAACTCGGTTGCTGCTGCAGATGTTGATAATTCCGATATTGTTTCTTTACTATACACGATTCTCTCAACCCCGAACGCGGGATACAAATCATTTCAGGTGGAGAGATTTCCGGTTTATAAAATTGACTCAATCATAGTGAACGGGAGTCAGGTTTCAAACTTCACTTATGATTATGCGACAGGCATGGTATCTTTAGGTGTTGATATTCCGCAGTCATCAAGAATTGATGTCTATTATAAGCACCCGCTCAAGCCTGATGTGGCGGCTGCAAAATGGGTGAATTTCTCGTCCTGTGTTTATAATAATCTGCAGGGGACAATCAGCGGTATTCCCGGCTGGACTGTCGGAAATACGCTTTCTCAGAAGGGGATCGGATGGGCGGATTATGATCTTGACGGGTACATGGATCTGGCAATAGGCGGGAGCGGAAACTCAACCGTGTTATATAAAAATACTGCGGGTACACTGGGAAACTCTCCTGTTTGGAGCTCGGCTTCCACAAATACAGGAGCTCAGGACCTTTTATGGTGTGATGTTAACAGAGACAGTTATCCTGACCTTGCTGTGGTTCATTTCGGAAACAGAAGAGCAGAAATATTTATGAACAATGCCGGAGTGCTTGAAACATCTCCCTCATGGCAGTTTATAAGCACTTCGTCTCTAAATGCGATTGCCTTTGGTGATGTGAATGGTGATGCCATGCCTGATCTTGCAATCGGTTCTGCAAGAGCACCGGTTGTAGTATTCCTGAATCAGCTAAATCCTGTTCCGGTTGAATTTGCTTCATTTGATGCTGATCTTAGCGGAGGTGCTGCAGTTCTCAGATGGGTGACTGCCTCAGAATCAAATAACCATTATTTTGAGATCGAAAGAAGCACGGCATTTAATCCTGAGTGGCAGCCGATAGGGCGTATTGACGGGGCCGGTACTTCAGCACACTCAAATTCTTACGTCTTTACGGATGCCGGAATTAAAGATATAACCGGTGAAATAAGTTACAGAATAAAACAAACGGATTATGACGGCAGTTTTTCATATTCCGGAATAAGAGTTCTGTACAATGAAATGCCATCTGATTTTGTGATTTATGGCAATTATCCGAATCCTTTCAATCCTTCAACTAAAGTTAAATTCAGTTTGCCGGAAGCCGGTATTGTAAGATTAATTGTATTCAACATTGCCGGCGAGGAAGTATTAAGTATGAGAACCGGCAATTTAAAAGCCGGAATCAATGAGGAGACTATTGATTTTTCCGGAATCAATGCTGTTTCAGGCGTGTATTTTCTCCGGCTTGCCTTTGAAGGGGAGAGTATCTCATCGGCAAAGATTATTAAACTGCAGTATCTGCGTTAGAATGATTTGATTTTTTCTGATGTGGAAACATCACCATAAAGAGGGAACCTTCTCCCTCTTTACTCTTTATTTCAAGCTTTCCGCCATGTCTGTGAATCATTTCCTGAACGAGGAGTAGCCCAAGTCCGCTCCCTTTTTCTTCATGTGTCCCCGCTGTGGTAAAATGAATATCTTTATCAAGTATCATTTTTATCTTATTTTCAGAGATACCTATCCCCGTATCATTTACTGAGAGCAGAACTCCTTCGTTAATTGCAGCAGTGTTTATTCTTACTTTACCTCCCGGGGCAGTGAATTTAACTGCATTGTTTAACAGATTTCTTACTATGAATTCCAGCATATTTTTATCTGCAAACACCATGGTTCCGGGTTCGATATTCACTGACACATTTATTCTTTTTGTTTCAATCATAAGACTATAGAGCCGGATGACGTTATTTATAACCTCACCAAGATTAATATGCCGGGGATGAAACGGAATTTTTCCAAGCTCAAGTTTAGTCCAGTTCAGGAGATTTTCAAGTAAAGAATAAGTGTTCTGAGAGAGATCTTTGATCTGCATGATCATATTCAATTTCTGATCATCAGAGAGGTCTTTGTAGTCTTCGATCAGTATCTCAGACAAACCCTGCAGCCCGAAAAACGGACTTCTCAGATCATGCGCAATAATCGAATAAAGTTTTTCCCTTTGAGCATTCAGTTCACTTAGTTTTTTCTCTTTAAGTTCTTTCCCGATAATTTCGGCACTCAGTTTACTGTTAAGTTCTGACAGTTCAGATGTCCTGTTTTTAATAATGCTTTCGAGTTCAGCAGCTCTTCTCTCTAATTGTCTGACTCTAAAATAAACCAGTCCGGTAATTAACCCTATTATGAGTAATCCTGCAATAATCTTAAAGACTGTGGTCTGCCAGAATAAAGGTTTGATTACAATTGCGAGCTTTGCAGGCTGCATACTCCAGATTCCCTCTCCGTTTGTTCCTTTCACCAGGAATGTATATTCACCGGGCGGTAAGTTTGTATATACAGCAAGTTTCATTCCTGAAGGCGGAGACCATTCTTCGTCATAACCTTCTAGTTTGAAAATGAATGAATGTTTTGCGGGATTGGTAAAATCCAGCACAACAAATTCAATAATCAGGCTTTTACTGCCTCCCGGCAATGTTATCTGCCCTCCTCTCACGGGGATCTCCCCAA
>CAYPMQ010000015.1:11701-17976 GCA_964411625.1 uncultured Ignavibacteriaceae bacterium | reverse complement strand
CCTGAAACATCAGGAATGAAAATGTCACCGGTTTTCTTTTCCAGAGAAGTAACTGCGTTGACCGCAACCAGAGGAGGAGGGGAAGTTAAAAAAACAGAGTTAGTTGTAAAATAATTGATACCTTTTATCCCACCGAAAAAGAACACTCCGTCATCAGAAACTGAAAAAGCATTGGCATTAAATTCATTATCCTGGAGCCCGCTTTTAAGATCAAAATTTCTGAAACTGCCGGATTTCTTATCCATAGCGAATAATCCGCCGTTGGTGCTTATCCAGTAAAATTTATCATCTTCAAGCAGGCCGTAAACGAATGAATTCGTAAGACCGTTGCGCTCGTTATAAACCATGAAATCGTCTGTCTCAGGCCGGTATTTGCAAAGCCCGGCTGCCGTGGAAATCCATAGCGCACCTGATTTATCCGTGATGATGGATTTGATATTCTTTGAAGGAATGGAATGAGGGTTGTTAATTTCGGGCACATAGTTTTTTACAATTCCATTTTTTATTCTGACAAGACCACCGTTCAGAGTACCTGCCCAGATGTTTCCCGCCCTGTCTTCCGAAACGGATATAACGAAGTTATCAGGCATCCTTTTTTCTGACGGATCATTAATTTTATAATGTAACCTTGTACCCTTTCTGAGATCGATAATTACAAGCCCCGAATCAGAACCTGCATACAGCTCGTACTTATTCCGGAAGTAAAAGCTGTAATAATGCGGAGTGATCTCCGGATCAGGATCAGTTACGCCATTGGATCTTAAATAATCGGTAAGTCCCGTCAGTTTCCCGGTTTTTTTATCATAAATGAAAATTCCGAATCCGTCAGTCCCCAGCCAGATTTTATCTTTGTCCGCGGGATCCGGTTTCATAACATAAACTGCCAGATCGGTAATACGTGTATAGGGTATACCGGGACCATGAAATTTCCGATCGGTATTGAAACCGGGAAACTTAAGCAGTCCTGAATAACCGCAGGTGTACAGATCACCTTCAGAATCGTAAATAATGCCCCTTACACTGCCTACATTCATGTTATTCTTTAATTCATTCAGATGTCCGAACCTGTTCTCAAACGGATTAAAACACTTAAGTCCTGCACCGTTGGTAGCAATCCATACTATTCCGGTTCGGTCAAGATAGAAGGCATTATTATCTATTATATATGAGGATTGCTGCCGGTTTTCTGATTCAAGCACTTTTCCCGATTTCAGATCGTAGAGGATTATCCCGTCAGTTCCGGAACTTATCCATAGTGTATTATTCCTGTCTATCAGACCGGCAGAAAACTTACGATTTTCGGCGAGTGATCTCTGCTGATCGGGCAGGAATAATCTCCCCGAGAATAATTTTTCCTGACTGGTTACAAATATTTTACTGTAAGTAATAAGTACGGCTGACTCTTCATTGAAAATTAAAGCTATTACAATGTGCTGATCAGGCTTAACCGGATTATTCTCAATAAGCATTGTGAATTTTCTGGTTTGCACATCTAAAACGTAGGTACCCTGAAGATTATAGCTTATTATGAGCTTATTTCCCCTGGCTTTGAGGAAATGAACCACATTGCTGTCAGGATCATTTGTAGTGTTATAAACGAACTCATAATCACCGGAGATTTTATTAAACCTGACAAGCCCCATATTTGTTCCCAGCCAGAGATAACCATCTTTTTCATCAGATGATTTCGCAATTTTTTCAACCCTGCATACCAGTTCGTTATTTCCTGATCTTCTGGTTATTCTGAAGTTGATCGCTTTACCTGATTCCTTATCAAATTTGGTTATACCGATTGCACTCCCGATCCATAGATTTTCACCGCTTTCAGTAATGCAGTATAGATTGTTAGAGAAAATTGAATGAATATTTGTGCGGTCATATTTGTATGATTTGAATTTTATACCGTCAAAACGGTTAAGTCCCTGATCCGTTGCCAGCCATAAAAATCCTTTTTCGTCCTGAAGTATGTCTGTAATCCTGCTTGCGGTGAGGCCATCGGCAATAGAATATGTTTTAAAGCGGGTAAAAAAATCCTGACCTTTAAGAGGAATGAAAAAACTGATGACAATGAAAAACAGAATAGGGTAAAAAAAATTCAAGCTTATAACTCTCAAGGGAAATTAAATTGTAGAATATAATATATAAAAACACTTCTAATTTACAGTATAAGTAATGAAAAGTTGAAGCCCGATTGCATAAATCTACGGGTGATCATATTTGCACATAAACAGAGAATTGAAACGGGTTAAAAGCAGAAACGATTTTGGGCATTATTACAAACAGCTCAATAATAATCTTATCTTAATTGTTGCTAAAAAGACTGATATTACTTATTTTTGTACACTTGTATAAAAATAATCATTTGAGCAATTAGGAAAACATGGCAAATCACAAATCAGCAATTAAGAGAAACAGACAGAACGCCAGAAGAAAAGAAGTCAATAAAAAAGCCATAGCAAAAATGAAAACCCTGGTAAAAAAGGTTCTTGCTACGACAAAATCCGAAGAAGCATTACCGCTTTACAAAGAAGCAGTTGCTTTTCTTGACAAAAGCGTTATAAAAGGCAGACTTCATAAAAATAATGCGGGAAGAAAAAAATCTGCTCTTACGCTTCATATTAATAAGTTAGGCGCAGCCAACTAAAAAACTTCATTTTGAGATTAGAGAAAGACTTCCGCTCACTGCGGGAGTCTCTTTTCATTTACACCTCACCACCATAAGCGTCTGGTCATCTCGGCGCAATCCTTGTAAATTAACCGCCTCAAGAATCTTTTCTGCGATTTCTTTAGCAGGTAATGATGCATTCCGGGATGCAATTTCCAGAATCATTTTTTCTGAAACCGGTTTCGATACAGTGTTTTTAAGTTCAATAAGTCCGTCTGTGAGAAAAAGGAAAATATCACCTCTCTCATATGCAGCAGCCTCAGTAACAAACGTATAATCTTTTTTTACGCCGAGCGGAATTTGTCTGACCTGCAATTCTGAAAATTCACCTGAACGCGAGCTAAAATGAAAGAGCGGATGGTGGCCCGCAACGGAATAATATACTTTCCCGTCATCATAGAACTCAGCCATTGCAGCAGTTATAAATGAACTTCTGGGTTTATTACTGATAATCACATTATTTACGCACATCAGAGCGTTGCCGATTGAAGCATTTAATTTAAGTGAAGCAAGATAGCCGCTTTTAAACATTCCCATTAAAAATCCGGAGGAAACACCATGCCCCGATACATCGGCAATAACAGCAATCCTTCTCCCGTTTTCAGAGTAAAAATCGGCCAGATCCCCTCCTACTTCCTCTGCCGGGATGCTGTTAGCGAACACATCAAATTTTTCGTCTGAATAATTAATTCGGGGTACAATTATATTATGAAGTTTTGTGGCAAGTTCAATTTCAGTTTCAAGACGTATTTTACTTTTGCCATACCTGTTAATAAACAGGATAAATAAAACATAACCAGAAATAATTGAGAGCAGAATACCGGCAGCAACTAAATAATAGTGATTCATAAGACCGGGGTCTCCGCTTATTCTCCAGCCTCCTCCAATGTAAAGATACCTTGGGAGGAAAATGTGAATAATCAGAACAAAGGGGATAAGTTTATAATTTTTGATAAAAGCATGAGCATAGAGTGACCCAATCATCCCTGAGTAGATGGCCCCCCCGATAATATTTCTGACTGTAAGCCACTCCGGATTCACCAGTACGGCTATATATCCAATTGTTGAAAACAAGGAAAACACTGCACCAAGAAATATACGGTATGTTGATGAGGGCAGACTTTGCCATACAACATTTCGGGCATTCAATTGTTTAAGTAAATTTTTCATCATTATCCGGAATTTTGGGATTCAAGTTAACAAACTAATTCTGAATTTTTATCTTAAGCCTGCAGTTTGGCTTTATACGATCATGAGCGGTAAAGAATGATGATAAAAGATTTGCATTGAGCTAAAAATATACATAAATTAGATATGTAAATGATATAGTTTTGATATCACATATATGAGGACTAAAATGATAGAAGAAAAACTTACATCGCAAAAAAGCGGATGGATCATGCTTGTTATTATGCTTGTTTTGATACCGCTTACTATATTCGGAATAGTAAAAACAGGTGGTATGGTCAAAGAGAACCCCGAAATGGTTCCGGCGCTTGTGTCAGTTATTTTTTTTCTGTTTACAGAACTGATTTTATGCGCAGGATTTTTCACTATAGAGCCGAAAACATCAATGGTGATGCTATTGTTCGGTAAATATGTCGGAACAGAAAAAAATGAAGGGTTCAGATGGGCGAACCCTTTTTACACGAAGAAAAAGATATCACTCAGGTCCAGAAATTTTGAGACGGAGAGGCTGAAGGTTAATGATAAGAAGGGTAATCCGATAGAGATCTCTGCCGTTGTTGTGTGGCAGGTACAGAACACTGCTCATGCTGTCTTTGAGGTTGAACACTTTGAAGAGTTCACACATATTCAGTCAGATTCTGCTCTCAGGCATCTGGCTTCTATATACCCTTATGACTCAACAGAAGATGAACCTATAAGCCTGAGAACATCCATGGACGAGATTTCTGAAAATCTTCAGAAAGAGATTCAGGACAGGGTTAAGGAAGCAGGAATAGTTATTAAGGAAGCACGGATCAATCATCTCGCTTATGCGCCCGAAATAGCACACGCAATGCTCCAGAGACAGCAGGCAGAAGCCATTATTGCTGCCAGAACAAAAATTGTTGACGGTGCAGTGGGAATGGTTGAGATGGCGCTTAAACGGCTGAGTGACGAAAAGGTTGTTGACCTTGATGAGGAGAGAAAAGCAGCAATGGTTAGTAATCTGCTCGTGGTCTTGTGTTCTGATAAATCAGCCACTCCGGTGGTTAATTCAGGGTCACTCTATTAATCATGGCTGATAAAAAATCAATTATTCTGAGAATCGATCCGAAACTCTGGGAGGATCTTAATTCATGGGCTAAGGATGAGCTCAGAAGTCTCAATGCACAGATAGAGTATATCCTCAGAGAATCAGCCCGGAAACGGAAGATCAGTTGTAATTACGATTCAGGAAAAGAAGATAATAAAAAAGCCGCAGGTTAGTTAAATATGCGGCTTTTACAATGTTACTTTAAAGAGTTGATCACATGCATATGTAATCCCGGGGTAGCAGCAACAATTGAATCTCCTTTTACGGGATCATCTCCTTTTATATCAGTTATCACTCCTCCGGCACCCCTGACAACAGGAATAACTGCCATTGAATCCCATACATGCATTATGGGGTCAATCATGATATCTGCAAAGCCCGTGGAAAGGAGATAATATCCGTAACAGTCACCCCAGTTGCGGTATATTTTTACCTGCTGAGCAAGTTTATCAAATGCCGGCCCGTTCTGATACTTGTGCATATAAAAGTGGTCGGTTGTCAGAAGGACTGATTTTGAAATATCACTGCATTCTCTGACTTTTACATTAACTCCGTTTAATTGTGCAGTAACATTGTCACCGATAAGAAACTCACCAAGCACGGGCTGATTGATTACTCCGAGTAAAGGTTCGCCTTTATAAGCAAGAGCTATGAGTGTTCCGAAAGTCACGGTACCGCATATAAAACTTTTTGTCCCGTCGATCGGATCAAGAATCCATTGATAATCAGAAGATGGGTTGTGTTCTCCAAACTCTTCTCCCAGAATTCCGTGATCAGGGAACTCCTTCATAATTTCGAGTCTCATTATTTCTTCGGCTTTTTTATCGGCAATCGTAACAGGGGAGGAGTCATCTTTATCAGCAACCGCAATGCCTGTTCTGAAATATCTTATAATAATTTCACCGCTTACCTGAGCAAGATGTTTTGCAAAGAACTTAAATTCATTCATATTTACATTCCGTAAATTAAAAAATATCTCACCTTTAATTTAATCAACCAAAGACTATTATGTGGATTAACACTGTTATTTTGTTATTTATATCAAATATATTCATGACTTTTGCATGGTACGGGCATTTAAATAAAACGCCGGATAACAAGCCTTTGTGGATTATTGTACTGACGAGCTGGGGCATCGCTCTTTTTGAGTATATTTTCATGATTCCTGCAAACAGGATAGGATATCAGCACTTTAATGCGGCACAGCTTAAAACTATTCAGGAGATAATTACTCTTATTGTATTCTCCGCTTTTTCAGTGTTATATCTGAAAGAAGAGTTTAAGTGGAATTACGCCGTAGGGTTTGTTTTTATTGTGCTTGCAGCTTTTTTTATATTTAAAAAATGGTGA
>CAYPMQ010000015.1:8987-11601 GCA_964411625.1 uncultured Ignavibacteriaceae bacterium | reverse complement strand
TCAGCCTGAGCATGAACAGAATACATTATAAATACAGCAGCAATGAAAAGTTTCTGCCGGGTGGTGAAATTATAACTCTTTTTCAGATATATAAACAGTGGTATATAAATCAGGAGAAATAAAACCAGCCCGATAACCCCGGTTTCTTCGATAATTCCCAAAGATGAAATTCCTTTTTCTCTTACAAAAATTCCGTTCCTATCATGATCACCTGCAAGAACAACAGTCGAATCTTTAAAGCTCAGACCATAACCGATTCCGGTGAGTCCTCCCTGTTTTGCCCCCTCGATACTTACATTAATCATTTGCTGGCGGGTCGTAAGAACCGAAGGTGCACTCTTGTATGCATATTCCTCAAGCTTCTTACCTGCCGGTGATAATATTATTACTGCAGCAATCAGAACAATTGCCGGAATAATGTAAATCAAATTATTGCGTGTCACAGATATGAGAGTAAACAGGATAAAAAATATGATGAATGCCAGAACTGCTCCGCGGGAGCGAGAATTTATAAGTATGTAAAGCGATGTGGCAAGAAGTAATGTATTTATAATCAGAATACGGACTTTACCCGGTGTAACCCTCACTCTTTCAGTAAAAGGGTAAAACAGTACCGGAATCGTGAATATTAATGCAGCACCCAGAGTATTCTGATGAGATACATAGCCCATGAAACCAAGTGCATTCCCACCCGACCAACCATTTTCAGGCAAACCTGTAATAAGTGAAAACAGGGAAAGCAGAACGAGCGGAATCATGATAATATACAGATATGTGAATTTTTCTTTCAGATAATCGCTGAAATTATAACCTGCAGAAAGAAACCCGGCCGTTATCACCAATGAAAAAGCTGCTCTTTCAAGTGAGTACACAGGATGCTTTGACCATAAAGCTGAAACGATGTTCCATAGCAGAAAGGGAATAAACCAAATAAAAGCTGATGCTGAATTTTTATTATCCCTGATTTTACGGACTGCAGATAAAATCAGCCAGATAAGTATCGGCAAACCAAAGAAATAAAGATTCCCGGAGTTCTGATAGATTCTGGTAGAAAAAAGCAGGAGGAGAATAGTCACTGATATCCTGCTGAATTTTTCATTGTTGATAAGTCTGCTGATTTTTGCGTTCAATTAACTTTTACTCTGCTGTTAATACTTATATAAATGCTTCATACAAAATAATAAGCATATCATTATAATAATTCAAAATGACTGCTTGTTTGTGTTATTTATTTACGGAGAAAGAAATCAGAATCAGTTTTTGATTAAGCAGAGGATATGGCGGATTATATATTTAAGCGATATTAGGTAAACAATCACGGGGCTGCACCGGTGAGTGTCTGGTATATCTATCTGACCGGATAAATAAAATTAATTCTCTAAGACAAGTTTCAGCTTAATGTCAATTTTGAATGATTTGAAATCAGGAGCTCCGGGTCTGTCATCAGGTCGTTCCGGCATTCCTCCTCCGGGACGACCTGCTCCGCCGCTCTTCATCCCTTTGTCCTGAATGTTTCCCTTTTTGCGGATCCCGCCTGACTCCAGTGTCACCATTATCTCATCTCCCGGATTAGCTCTTAACCCTGTAGCCCGCTGATTATTGAAACCCAGGGGTAATCTCAGTTCATACACGAGCAGGCCGTTTTGATATGCAATTGCAAACGAAAAATCCCCGCTGTCAGTAGAACGGTGTATATTTATCAGGTCTCCTTCGGCATCATAAACATGAAGTTCTTTCTGTGACTCAATTAATTTTTGCAGACGTGACTCTGCTGCCTTAAAATCCGGTTCTTCTTTAAAATCCGGTTTCAGGTAAGGGAATTCTTTAGCAAGCGGATATTTAATCACAATTTTGTTTCTTGAATCAGGGGGGAGAAAAGAAACTGAAAAGCCGGTCATTAGAATTTTCCTGATTTTTTCTTTATCTGCCGTGACGATGCAGATTCTGAGGTCCTCACCGGCTGCGGAAAACCCTGCTGCAATATTTTCATCCGGTATAAATTTAATTAGCGAGTTCCAGTCTTCAGCTAATCCGTCTGTCTTAATCTCAAGCGGGGATTTGATTGTTTCAAAGGGGATTGTAGTTCCGCAGCCGGAAAAGTAAACTATTGCTGTAAACAGAAGCATAAATACAGGAACGTGTTTCATAAGTTTGTGCTGATAATAATTAAGGATATTTTCTTTGACAGTAATACCGCTAAACAAGTTTAACCTTCCGGCAGTAAATATTATTCTGACCGGCCTGAGGGAATTCGGCTTCATCCTGTTAAGTGCCGGGTCAGGAATAACTAAGCTTATGCATTTATAATCATTTATAATTTCATAACTTTCAGAAAGTTCACAGAGTAAATTCATGAAAAGTAAAGCCTGCGATTTAATAATGGGGAAGAATAGCGGAAAAAATCAGTGTTTTTCAAAGAATTTTTGCTGAAAGTATTTCACAAAAAAAGTTTTTTTACTAAATTCAAAGTCTTGTTTAGAAAATTTAGGGAGAGCTGGCAGAGTGGTTGAATGCGGCGGTCTTGAAAACCGTTATACCCTTTACGGGTATCTGGGGTTCGAATCCCTAGCTCTCCGCACATTAAATAATTGGCAACAGATTTATTGGTCTGTTG
>CAYPMQ010000015.1:0-8887 GCA_964411625.1 uncultured Ignavibacteriaceae bacterium | reverse complement strand
GGGTATCCGGGGTTCTGCCAAAGGCATCCCTTCGGGAGAATCCCTAGCTCTCCGCACATTAAATAATTGGCAACAGATTTATTGGTCTGTTGCCACTTTTATTTTAAAGTACTTAGTATTTGGCGGTTGTCCCGATAAATCGGGATTTCGTGATTTCATCACTCAAAATGCGGCGGTCTTGAAAACCGTTATACCCTTTACAGGTATCCGGGGTTCTGCCAAAGGCACTGCCGGTTTTATCGGTGAAAAACTCAACTCCAAGGATAACAGGTTTTTCTGTCATGAAGATAATTCCGAGATAACCGGGGTCTCCGTTTTCTCTGATATCAGCCGGTATAAGGGTTTTTGTTTGGGCCTTCAGTGAACTGAATATCTTAAGATACTTTTCTCCGGTCATAACATTGAGCCCTGAATTTATAAGTTCACCGTTGAGGTATTTCAGTGCAAATTGGTTCATCATGTCTGAATCATCCGAATTAAAGGCAGATATAAAATCTGCAGCAATTTTCCCTGCTTTGCTTTCCGGAATTTTCACCTCCGCAGTTCCTGTTCCCGGTCTCTGTGAATAAGCCGGTGCCGGTATCAGAGCCAGCATCAGTATTATCACGCTTCTTAATTCTCTCATCTTAAATCTCCTTTAGTTTATTCTGCTTTAAGGACAGCGGAAATATCCTCAGGTTGCAGCTTCCATGCGGAACTAACAGGATCGGGCAGATGGATATCTCAGCGGTCGAAATCTCTTTTCCGCGGGGTTTTAATGCTCAGTTATGAATTAAAAAAGAGATATCTGGAATGATTATTTTGCGGGTAATGTTAAATTTGAAGGCATTGTTCAAAATTACTATGCAGTGTAACTGTCTCAATTTATATCATCAGGAGAAAAATTATTTTGTCAGAAAACAGTAAAATGAAGATTGAAGTATGGAGTGATATAGCATGCCCTTTCTGCTACCTCGGCAAAAAAAAGCTTGAAAAGGCTCTTAATGCATTCCCGGGCAAAGACGAAATTAAAATAGTCTGGAAAAGTTTCCAGCTTAATCCCGAACAGAAAACCGAAACAGATATAAGTCTTTCAGAATATCTTGCAAGAGTTAAAAACTCTGATATGTCACATATCAGAGAGGTTAACAGCCGTATTCAGGATACAGGCAGAGAATACGGATTAACGTATAATTTTGACAGAGCGATTCCGGCAAATACAATGAAAGCTCACATGCTTTTGCATCTGGCCAAAAAACAGAACAGACAGAATGAAGTAAAAGAAGAACTTTTCAGGGCTTATTTCACAGATGGTAAAAATGTTGATGATGTGAGAGTATTGAGTGATGTGGCTGAAAAAGCCGGACTTAATACAGATTTTGATGATGCAGTGTTTGAAGATGATGAATTATATAATGAGGTCAGACTTGACCGTTATGAAGCAAGTCAGTTTGGGATAAAAGGAGTTCCATTTTTCATGTTTAATAATAGTTATACAATCAGCGGTGCACACCCCGATAATCTTTTTACAGAAACCTTAAAAAGAGCTTATTCTGACTGGAAAGCTAATGTACAATCAATTAATACAATAACTGAATCCGGTGAAAGCTGCTCCATAGACGGGGTCTGCTGAGAAATGAAATTTCCGATTATAACAAATGACAACACAGCCAGGATGCTTTTCTGGATTCTGATTGCATGGTCACTCACTCCGTTTATAATACCTCCCGCAGCGCTGATTGCAGGGTTCGTTTTTTCAGTAATAGCTGGAAATCCATATCAGAAACAGGCAGGTAAAGTAACAGGGTTATTATTAAAGACCTCGGTTGTGGGTCTTGGATTCGGGATGAATGCCGGGGCTGCAATGAGTGCCGGATTGGACGGGCTGCTTTTTTCTGTGAGCACAATAATAATTACTCTTCTGCTTGGTTTTGCAGCCGGTAAAATACTTAAAGTACAGCGAAAAACTGAGCACCTGATTTCCTCAGGTACCGCAATCTGCGGAGGCAGTGCCATTGCGGCTATTGCACCCGCTGTTAATGCAGAAGAAAAAGACATATCAGTTTCACTGGGCATCGTGTTTATACTGAATTCAGTTGCGCTTCTGATTTTTCCGCCGATCGGGAAAATTCTGGGTCTGACCCAGTATCAGTTTGGCTTGTGGAGTGCAATTGCAATCCATGATACAAGTTCGGTTGCAGGTGCGGCAGGAACCTACGGAAACGAAGCACTTTTAACTGCTACAACGGTGAAGCTTGTAAGGGCTTTGTGGATCATCCCGCTTGTAATTATAAGCGCATGGCTTTTCAGAAGCAAAGAGCATAAAGCATCTTATCCTTGGTTTATAGGTTTCTTCGTTCTTGCGATGCTTGCCAATACATACATTCCGGGCATTGACACAATAAGCAGTACACTGGTTTCATTAGCTAAAAAAGGGCTTACGGTAACTCTCTTTCTGATCGGGGCTGGTTTATCACCACAGAAACTGAAGAGTGTTGGCATTAAACCGATGCTTCTTGGCATTGTTTTATGGTTCATGATCAGTGTAATCTCTCTGACAGTGATCATATATTTATAGGTTTTATCGAATTTCAGGAGAATAACTTATGGAATTAAGCGCAGAAGAATTCAAACTGAGATATCCTGTAGGGCAATACAGATATAATCCCGGGGAAGATGATCCCATGATTGATGGCTACATGCAGGAGATTAAATCATTCCCGGAAAAACTCAGAGAGGCATTAACCGGTCTTTCTGAGGAACAGCTTGATACTCCATACCGCGCAGGCGGCTGGACAATCAGGCAGCTTGTTCACCACTGCGCGGATAGCCACATGAATGCATTTATAAGATTCAAACTGGCGCTGACCGAAGATGTACCTGTAATCAAGCCCTATGAAGAGGCTGAGTGGGCAAAGGGGGAAGATTACAAAGTGCCGGTTAAGTTTTCAATTACAATAATAGATAATCTTCATGTAAGGTGGGGAGTTCTTCTTGATACGCTAAGTGATGCAGATCTTGAAAGAAGATATTATCACCCGGGACATAACAGAGTTTTTACAGTAAAAGAAGCTGTCTGTCATTACGCCTGGCACGCCCGTCATCATCTGGCTCATATAAGTTCACTCAGAATGCGCATGGGCTGGTAAGATCAGATATTATGGTAATCAGAAACATAACTCAGGCCGATTGGCCTGAAATCAAAGCAATCTTTGAAGACGGAATTAAAACCGGAGTTGCAACTCTTGAATCCTCGGCCCCCTCATGGGAATTCTGGAATGAGGCTCACCTTGAATTTGGGAGGCTACTTACTGAAGAAAACGGGGTTATCACGGGATGGGCAGCCCTTATCCCCGTCTCAAAAAGAGCAGCTTATGCAGGAGTGGCAGAGGAAAGTATCTACATCAGGGAGGGTTACAGAGGAAAAGGCACAGGATCTCTGCTTATGAAAAATCTTATTGATTTCTGTGAGCTAAATGGAATCTGGACTCTGCAGGCTGTTATCCTGAAAGAGAATGAAGGCAGTATAAGATTCCATGAGAGGTCCGGATTCAGACTTGTTGGTTACCGTGAAAAGATTGGCAGACAGGGTAATATCTGGAGGGATACGATTCTTATGGAAAGGCGAAGCAAGATAAACGGAGCAGTATAAAAACATCTGCCTATGACGAATTTAAGGAAATGTTTAATTATTGTTAAATTTTTCAGGTGGTTTGTGTAACAGAGCTTTGATTCTTACATTTAAGAGCAAAATTTAAATTAAATAAATAATAAAAGGCAAAAATGAAAAGGTATTACTTTTTTATCATTTTCATGGCTTTAATTATTTTTGCGAACAATTCAATCGCAAGAACAATTAATGTCGGTGTATATAACAATTATTTTTCACCCACATCATTTGATGCTGCTGTAGGCGATACAATTAAATGGACACTCTTTGAAGGAACACATAACACCACTTCATCAGTTATTCCCCAGGGTGCAGCAGCATGGAGTTACACATTTACCGGAGTTAATGATACATATATTTATGTTGTCACTGTTCCCGGAGTTTATTCATACAGCTGTACATTTCATACCGGAATGCAGGGTTCTTTCTCAACTGCAGTTCCGCTTCCTTTCGTTGAAGATTTCACAATGCCGGTTGGTGACTCACTTACTTATCACGGATGGGTGGCTCACAGCGGCAACACATTTAATATGACTGCCACATCCCCCGGTCTTGAATTCCCGGGTTATCCCGGCTCAGGTATCGGAAATGCAACATCACTTCTCGGCAGCGGTCTTGATGCCCACAGAACATTTGATACAGTTGCATCAGGATCAGTTTATGCTGCATTTATGGTAAAAGTTAATAACCCGGCAACTGGTTATTTCTTCCACATCATGCAGAATCCTCATAACACATTCAACTATCGCGGCAGAGTTTATACTAGCGGTACTGCAGGAGCAGTAACTTTCGGATTAGGTTTTACGAGTGAAACTGCCCAGTATGGGTCAGCTACATTCTCAAGTGATTCAACCTATCTGGTTGTTCTGAAGTATGAGATTGTGGCAGGAAATCTCAATGATAAAGTTTCTCTTTATGTTTTCAGACCTTCTGAAGCATACCCGATTGCCGAGCCTGTAACACCATTAGTAGGACCTATCGTAAATTCCACAACTCAGACCGATATTTTCCCGGGTGCGGTTGATATCCGTCAGTTTAACGCAGGTCACAACATCATTCTCGATGGTATCAGAGTATTTACTGACTGGAGCGCTCTTGTGATTCCTGTAGAGTTAAGCTCATTTACCGCGGTAACAACCACCGCAGGCGTTGAACTTAAATGGAACACCGCCAGTGAAATCAATAACAGCGGTTTTGAAATTGAGAGAAAATCCGAAGGTTCATCATGGTCAAAAATCGGATTTGTTCAGGGTGCCGGTACATCAACCGAGAAAAATTCATATTCATACGTTGATAACACCGTTAACTCAGGTTCATTTTCATACAGACTGAAGCAGATTGATTTTGATGGTACGTTTGAATACAGCGGCGTTCTGAATGTTAATTTTGACACACCCGCTTCATATTCACTTTCACAGAATTATCCGAATCCTTTCAACCCTTCAACCAGGATTAATTTCTCACTTCCCGCAGCATCAAACGTTAAGATTTCAGTGTTTAACTCACTGGGTCAGGAGGTTGCAGTTCTCGTTGATGGCATGAAAGATGCCGGAGCACATTCTGTTAATTTTGAAGCCGCAAATCTTCCTGCCGGTATCTATATGTACTCAATTGAAACAGGCGATTATAAGGAAGTTAGAAAAATGACACTTCTGAAGTAATTTCAGCTTCATAAAGAGATATTTAGAGGTCTGCAGTTTCTGTAACTGCAGACCTTGTTTATTTTTGTCTCACTGTTTTATTTACTGATTCAGAAATTAAATTGCTTCTTTGCTTCCGGAAGACTTAGATGACCTTATCCGCCAAAATTTTATCTCTTTGTCTTATCCTTCTCATCTTATACCTTCCGGGCTGCTCTTCCGGATAAAATAATGCCGTCAATTACACACACGCATAGCATCTTTAAATCAGATCGTAAACAACAATTTACTTCCGGAGATAATAATCCCGTCAGTAACACACACGCTGAAGATGTTTTTGTTCAGTACGGGGTTCCGTTTGATAAAGTGCCTGAGAACAAAGATATTGTTATGTATGAAATTAATCAGCGGGCATTCAGTGTAACGGGAGATTTCAGAGGAATTATTAACCGTCTTGTTTCTGTCAGAGCCCCGGGTATTAACGTTATCTGGCTGATGCCGGTTTTCCCTATCGGAACAGAAAAATCTGCAGGAGAAATGGGTTCTCCGTATTCAGTAAAAAACTACAGAGAAGTGAATCCCGAATTCGGGACTCTCGCAGATCTGAGGGAGCTTGTTTCAAAAGCACATGAAAAAGGCATGGCTGTTATTCTCGATTGGGTTGCCAATCATACCTCCCGGGATAATCTGTGGATAAATAACAGAGACTGTTACACTCAGGATGGTTCCGGAAATATAATTAATCCTCAGGGTACCACCCGGCTTGATGTTGCAGACCTTAATTACTCAAATTCCGAAATGAGGAAAGCAATGATTAATGCTATGAAATACCGGGTTTAGGAGGCAAATATTGACGGGTTCAGATGTGACGTTGCGGATATGATTCCCGCTGATTTCTGGAAGCAGGTGAGGGATAGTCTTTCTAACATTCCCGGCAGAAAACTGATCATGCTTGCAGAGGGCTCAAGATGGGATCATTTCACTTCGGGGTTTCAGCTTAATTATGCATGGGATTTTTACGGTAAACTGAAACATGTATTCAGATCAAATCAGCCGGCAACAGGGCTCAAAACAGTCAATATTTCTGAATATGATTTTATGCCGGCGGGTATGCATAAACTCAGGTTCACGACAAATCATGATGAAAGTGCATGGGATGATTCTCCCGTAAATCTGTTCGGGGGTCTCAGGGGATCAATGGCTGCATTCGTGACGGCAGTGTTCATGCGCGGTATCCCACTGATTTATGCCGGTCAGGAAACCGGAAGGGTTTCTAAAACCCCGTTCTTCAGCAGAAGTCCCATTGACTGGAATGCAAATCCTGGAATCACTGAGGAGTACAAAAAACTGCTTCAGATCAGAAACGAAAGCGAGGCTCTGAAACAGGGGACCCTTGAATATTTTCATACTTACGATATTGTCTGCTTCAGAAGAAAATTCAGCGGTGAAGAGGTTCTGGTTTTGGTTAATGTAAGAAACAGACAAACAGAATTTACCATCCCGGAAATTCTCAGGAGTGTCACGTGGGAAAATGCCATGAACGGCAGTGCCGTTGTAACAGGATCTTCAAGAACCCTTAATTCTTATGATTACATCATTGTTAAGCGTTCAGTTTAAATCTTAACGTATTTTTTATTCAATTTAACTTGCAGTTTTTCTGATATTCGATTAAGTTTAACTTGTTTAACTTTAATTCAAAAGATTTGTGTTAACCATGCCTGAATATAAACTGAAGATTAACGGTGAAACCAAAACGGTGAGTGTTGATGCCGATACCCCGCTTCTATGGGTATTGAGAGATGAACTCGGACTTACGGGAACCAAGTTCGGCTGCGGTAAAGGCTTGTGCGGATCATGCACAGTTCTCATTAATGATGAAGCCGAAAGATCATGTTCAGTGCCCGTTTCGCTGGTGGGAGATAAGGAGATTATGACAATTGAAGGTCTCGCACGGGATAAAGAGCATCCTATCTTTAAAAAATGGATAGAGTTCGAAGTTTCTCAGTGCGGATATTGTCAGCCGGGACAGATAATGACAGTTCTGTCTCTCTTTAATAAACACGGCAAACCAACTGATTCCGATATTGAAACTGCTCTTGCAGGTGTGCTCTGCAGGTGCGGAACCTATCCGAGGATCAAAAAAGCTGTTGATCAGTTATTTGAGAACAGGGGGTAGTTATGAAAAGAAGAGATTTTATCAGAATGGTGTCACTCTCAGGCGGCGGATTGTTTCTTGCTGGATTTGTTCCCGCTGCGCTCTATGGTAAAAACAATGAAATTCCTGAAAACCCCGGTGATGACCCCGGGAAAAAAGGTGTTTTTGCTCCCGGGGTATTTGTCAGAATTGAAAGCACAGGACTGGTAACAATAATTGTTGCTAAGTCAGAAATGGGGCAGGGAGTTTATACCGCTCTTCCGATGATAGTTGCTGAAGAGCTTGATGTTGACTGGGAAAAGATAGTTATAGAGCAGGCCCCTGCAGGCAAAGAATTCGGAAGTCAGACGACCGGCGGAAGCACAAGCGTAAGGTTTTCATTTGATAATCTGAGAAAAGCAGGTGCCACTGTAAGAATGATGCTGATCTCGGCAGCTGCCCTTGTCTGGAAAACTGCCGAATCAGGATTATACACAGAGAACGGATTTGTAATTGACAGGGCATCCGGGAAAAAACTTTCGTATGGTGAGCTCGTTGAGACTGCCTCAGGATTACCGGTCCCGTCAGATGTAAAGCTTAAAGATCCGAAAGATTATAAACTTATCGGTAAGAAAACACACCGCAAAGATACTCCTCCCAAAATTTACGGAATTGCTCAGTTCGGAATAGATGTGAAGCTGCCCGGTATGGTTTATGCTGCTGTAAAGAGAAATCCTGTGGCAGGCACCGGTTTTGAGTCCTATGATTTTGCCGATGCTTTGAAAGTAAGCGGAGTAATTGATTTTGCTGAGATAAGCGGTAAAGTTGCTGTTGTTGCAAAATCTACATGGCAGGCATTTAAAGCTGCAGAGAAGATAACAGTCAACTGGAAAAAAAATCCCGGATCGGAAATGAGCTCTGAAAAGCTCCGTGAATTCTGCCTGAGTAAACTTGACGAACCGATGGAAGTTGTGGAAGAAAGCGGAAAATCAGAACAGGAAATTGATAAAAGTCTGAAAATGAGCCGGGCAGATTATGAACTTCCATATTTAGCCCACGCACCGCTTGAACCTATGAACTGTGTTGCGGAATTCAAAGATGGCAAGATGGAAATCTGGGCTCCGACCCAGAATCCGCAGTCGGTCAGAAAAGTTACAGCTCAGCTTCTGAATCTTAATGAAGAGGATGTAAGAGTTAACGTCACTTTTATGGGAGGCGGTTTCGGTAGAAGGCTTGCATCAGATTTTGCACTTGAAGCAGCCGAGATAAGCTTTAAACTTAAAAAACCCGTTAAAGTAACCTGGACCCGTGAAGATGATATGAGGCATGGAATATTCCGTCCTTTCAGTTTTCACAGGCTCATGGGAGCAGCAGGTAAAAACGGGAGACTTGAATACTTCAGGCATCATGTAATATCTTCTTCAATATGGGGGCAACAGACAGGTCAGAATCCCTCCCCGAAGG
>CAYPMQ010000014.1:0-22227 GCA_964411625.1 uncultured Ignavibacteriaceae bacterium | reverse complement strand
ATTTATTTGTTGACGGGATTATACATCCGGAAAGAATAGATCTGACCGCAAGGATGAGCGGAGACTTCTACTGCAGGGCGAGCGGAGAATCGGTATTTAAAGTTGCAAAACCTGTTGGCCGTACCGGTATCGGATTTGATAACCTTCCCCGTTTTATTCTGAATTCAGAAATTCTCTCTGCCTCTAATCTTGCCCAGCTTGCCAACTGCGAAAGAATTCCCTCTGCTGAAGAAGTCACGGAGTTTATAAGCACAATAATGGTACAGGATGCACCGGGTTTTTCAGGTTCCAAAGCTGCATTTCAAAGGGCGCAGAGAAGGGGTGACTACAAATATCTTGCGCTATATTCACTCAGATTAAAAACTGATGATAAATTCAGAAATGAAGCGCTGGAACTTTCTGCCGTAAGCGCTCTTAAAGCAGGAGATACAGATTATGCCTGGAAGATACTTCTCTGCAGGGAGCTGTGATGGATAAAAAGCCTCTCTGGATTCCCGGCCGGGAAAAAATAGCCGGATCAAACATGATCAAATTCATGAGCCACCTGGAGAAGACCGCAGGTCAGAGTATCAGTCATTACGGCGAGCTATATGAGTTTTCGGTCAGCAGGTATGAAGATTTCTGGGAAATTCTGCTCGGGTACAGCGGAATCAATTATGAAGGGGAAACATTACCTACGCTGAAATCAGACGGTATGTTTATGAGCCGCTGGTTTGAAAACGTAAGACTTAATTTTGCTCAGAACCTCTTGGCTCAGGGTGATCCCGATGCACCCGCAATAATCAGTTACCGTGAGGGTTATGAACGTGTTGAATTAAGCTTCAGTGAAGTGACAATTTTATCAAAGAAGCTCGCTGCAAAGCTGAAATCAGAAGGCATCGGCAAGGGTGATGTTGTTGCAGCATTTATCAGTAACGTGCCTGAAGCTGTAATAGGTATGCTGGCAGTCTCATCAATTGGGGCAGTATGGAGCTCAACATCTCCTGATTTCGGAATAACAGGAGTATATGAGAGATTCGGGCAGATCAGTCCTAAAATCCTTATCGGAATCGAAGAGTATGTCTATGGTGGAAAGACCTTTAACGTAATTGAAAAGGTTAAAGAAATTTCTTCAAGACTGGATTCTCTCCATAAAGTGCTCATTGTGCCATCATTTGAAAATTTCAGGGGGGATGAAGTACGGAAACATGAGGGTGACCTACCTGAAGGCTTTGTTTATTTCAGTGATTATTTCAAAGTCTCCACTCCGCTGCCGGAGTATGAAAAGTTTGGATTTAATGAGCCTCTTTATATAATGTATTCATCCGGAACAACAGGCAAACCAAAGTGTATAGTGCATGGAGCAGGCGGAACCCTTCTTCAGCATTACAAGGAGCTTTCACTGCACACTAATCTGAAAAAGAATGATAAAATTCTCTATTTCACCACCACAGGCTGGATGATGTGGAACTGGCTTGTTTCATCATTGATGACAGGAGCGTGTGTTATACTATATGATGGTTCACCGGTACATCCTGTAAAACCGGTTCTGTGGGATATAGCAGAAAGTGAAAATCTCAAAGTGCTGGGCACAAGTCCCAAATATCTTTCGATGTGTGAAAAAACGGAGATAATACCATCTGATGGTAGAAAACTGGAATCACTGGAAGTAATCCTGTCAACCGGTTCACCTCTTTCAGCCGGGAATTTCAGATGGGTTTACAATAACGTTAAGAGTGATATTCAGCTTTCTTCAATCTCAGGAGGAACGGATATCATATCTTGTTTCATGCTGGGAAATCCGGTGCTGCCTGTTTACGAAGGCGAAATTCAGTGCAGAGGGCTGGGAATGTCAGTAAAAGCTTTTAATCCTGAAGGCAGAGAACTCACCGGTGAAAAAGGGGAACTGGTCTGTGATAAGCCTTTCCCATCCATGCCCGTATTTTTCATGAATGACCCGGAAAACAAGAAATACCGGTCTGCTTATTTTGAATATTTCCCGGGAATCTGGCGGCACGGCGATTTTATTGAAATAAAGGAAACAGGGGGAATTATCGTATATGGCAGAAGTGACTCAACCCTGAATCCCGGAGGAGTCAGGATCTGCACTGCTGAAATATACCAGATTGCAGAGGCAATCCCGGAGATTATTGACAGCCTCGTAGTTGGTATCAACCGCGATAATGATGTAAAGGTTGTGCTTTTTGTTGTACTCAGACCCGGTAAAATTCTGGATGAAAAGCTGATAAAAACGATAAAAGAAGCGGTGAAGGCGAATGCAACCCCGAGGCATGTTCCCGCTGTTATACTACAGGTAACCGATATTCCCAGAACAATCAGCGGAAAAAAGATTGAAATTGCCGTAACAAGGATACTAAACGGCGATGAAATTGATAACAAAGAGGCACTTGCCAATCCTGAATCGCTTGAACAGTTTTATACACTTTATAAAAACGGCAGATTATGACAGACGGCTTTCAGAAGTGCTGTAAAGCTGATTGTGACAAGGTTTCACCTTTTATTTGAGCGGCATATTTTTTATATTTGTAGTCTAATCTGAAATTTTTCACCAGCAGGAAAATAAATGAATTTTCAGTATGATGTTGCCATTTTAGGCGGTGGGCCGGGCGGATATGTTGCGGCAATCAGATCAGGTCAGCTTGGTCTTAAAACTGTTGTAATAGATAAAGATAATCTCGGCGGCGTATGTCTTAACTGGGGTTGTATTCCAACAAAATCACTATTAAAAAACGCAGAAATTTATGATAATCTTGTTCATCACGCCAATGACTTCGGCATCTCATATAAAGAACTCACCTTTGACTTTACAAAGATTATAAAAAGATCAAGAGACATTTCGGACAGAATAACCAAAAATGTCGAGATGCTCGTAAAGAAGAATAAAGTTGACAGAATCAGGGGTTTTGGTAAGCTTTCCTCGCAAAACAGTCTTGATATTCTGGATGATAAGGGTAATGTATCACAGACTGTAACTGCCAGGAATATTGTTATAGCCACCGGTGCAAGACCTAAAATATTTGACACCATTCCTGTTGACAGAAAAACAATTATTACTTCAACTGAAGCTATGAGCCTTCCTGAGCAGCCGAAGAGTATGATAATAATAGGTGCCGGTGCCATAGGTGTGGAATTTGCATATTTTTATAATGTTCTCGGCACTAAAGTCACAATTATAGAAATGATGGATAATATTCTGCCTGTTGAAGATAAAGAAGTTTCAGTTGCTCTTGAAGCCGAGTTCCGTAAAAAGAAAATTGATATATTCACCAAAACCAGAGTTCTGAAGGCTGAAGCAGTTAAAAACGGGGCAAAAGTAACTATTGAAAAAGATGGTGAAACAAAAGAACTGATTGCGGATAAGGTGCTCAGCGCAGTAGGTGTTACTGGTAATGTGGAAGGTATCGGGCTTGAAGAACTCGGTATTGAGGTTTTCAAAAATCATATCAAAGCCGATAAAAAAACTTATAAAACGAACATAGACAATATTTATGCTATCGGTGATGTGATCGGGCCGCCATGGCTCGCTCATGTTGCCAGTGCTGAAGCCATTGCATGCATAGAGGGCATTGCAGGTATGCACGTTCACCCTGTTGATTATGACAATATTCCGGGATGTACATACTGCCAGCCTCAGGTTGCTTCTGTCGGAATGACCGAAGCAAAGGCAAGGGAAGCAGGGTATGAACTCAAAATCGGAAAGTTTCCTTTCATGGCAAGCGGAAAGGCTTTCGCAATAGGTGAAAGGACAGGTTTTGTAAAACTCATTTTTGATGCTAAATACGGCGAACTGCTCGGAGCTCATATTATCGGTTCTGAAGCAACTGAAATGATTGCCGAACTCGGAGTGGCCAGAAGTCACGAAGCAACATACGAATCAATAATTAAAACCGTGCATGCGCATCCAACTCTCAGTGAGTCAGTAATGGAAGCTGCAGCCGGGGCAAACGGAGAAGCAATCCATATCTAGAAAGCTTGTCGTTCAGGACCACGGTCTGGTTGAATACAACACCGCCTGGGATATCCAGAAGGATGTATTTGCAAAAAGAACCCGGGACGTCATTTCTGACATCCTGCTTCTTTTTGAACATCCTAACACATACACCTTGGGTAAAACGGCCGATAAAAGCAATCTAATCGGCTCAGAAGAATTTCTTAATAAGAACGGCTTCACTGTAGTTGATACAGACAGAGGGGGAGATATAACGTATCATGGTCCGGGGCAGGTGGTCGGATATCCTATTATCAGTCTTAAAGAATGGCATCAGGATGCTCATTTGTATTTAAGAAGCCTGGAGGAAGTGCTGATCAGGGTGTGCGGAGACTACGGTCTTGAGTCAGGAAGAAAAGAAAAGTACACCGGGGTATGGATAGGTGAGAGAAAGATCGCCGCTATAGGGATCAAGATTAGCCGTTGGATAACAATGCACGGGTTTGCGTTCAATGTGAATACAAATCTTTCGCTTTTTAACGGAATCATTCCCTGCGGTATTAAAGACAAAGATGTAACCTCACTTGCCAGAGAATTGAATAATGCTGTTGATATGAAGTCAGTTAAAACACTAATTCTAAAGCATTTTGCCGATGTTTTCGGTTATGATACTTTAAGTTCGGGTTACAGGTTAACCCTTAATCAGGAAACAAAAGAAGGTTTTGAATGAGCGTAAAACAGGCTGCTCCAAAGAGCAGAAAAACCACCACCAATAACGATTCTTACCACACATCCGGATTTTCAAGAGAACAGTTACTTACTGTTTATAAATACATGTATATGGCCCGCCAGATTGATAATAAATCTATGAATCTTCTGAAGCAGGGAAAAACCTTTTTCCATATTGCAGGTTCAGGGCATGAAGCAGTTCAGCTTGCCATCGGTATGCTGCTTAATCCTAAAAGTGACTGGATTTTCCCTTATTACCGTGATCTGGCACTTGTTCTCAAATCTGGAGTCACACCTGAAGATTTTTTCCTTCAGTGCTTTGCTAAAGCAGATGACCCGGCGTGCGGCGGAAGGCAGCTTCCATGCCATTTTGGTACTCAGCCTCATCTTAATATACCTTCTCAGAGCAGCCCGACCGGAACACAGTTCCTGCAGGCAGTTGGTACAGCCTTAGCAGCCAGAAGAACCAAAACGGATGCGGTTTCTTACGTAAGTTCGGGTGAGGGTACAACTTCTCAGGGTGAGTTTCATGAAGCTGTGAACTGGGCATCCAGAGAAAAGCTTCCGGTTCTTTTTGTAATTCAGAACAACAAATATGCAATTTCGGTACATGTTTCAAAGCAGAGCGGCGGAAAAGGTAATTCAATTTATGAAATGATGGCCGGCTTTGCTTCACTTGAAAGATACCTTATAGACGGTACAGATTTCTTTGAATCATATAAGAAAGTGGCTGAAGCCATAGATTATATCCGTTCCGGAAAAGGCCCCGCGCTTATTGAGGCTGAAGTTGTAAGATTAGCCTCTCATTCCTCTTCTGATGACCATAAAAAATACAGAACTGAAACTGAACTTGAAGAGGACAGAAGCAAGGATCCCATACTCAGATTTATGAAAATAGTTCTTGCAGAGGGTGCTTTATCTGAGACCGACCTTGAAGCTGTAAGAGAAGAAGTGGATAAAGAGATTGAAAGAGCGGTTGAGGCTGCATTCCAGGCTCCGAATCCGACAGCTGATTCTGCTGATAAATTTGTCCTCGATGAATCCGGACATGCCTCCTCACTTCCCTATGAAAAAGGGATTCCCTCGGGCAAACCCATCGTTATGGTTGATGCAATAAATCATGCCCTCCATGAAGAGATGGCGGCTAATGAGAAGATTTATGTATTTGGTGAGGATATTGCCGATGGAAAGGGGGGGGTATTCACGGCAACCAAAGGACTTTCAACCCGATTCGGCGATGACAGAGTGTTTAATTCACCTCTGGCAGAAGCAAGTATTGTAGGCGTGGCAACAGGAATGGCTCTTGCCGGGCTGAGACCTGTTGTTGAAATCCAGTTCGGCGACTATATCTGGCCTGCGTTCATGCAATATAAATGTGAAATGGCTACTTTCAGATACCGTTCAAATAATGCATGGCAGGTTCCTGTCGTAACCAGAGTGGCTGTAGGAGGTTATATCCATGGCGGATTGTATCACAGCCAGAACATTGAGTCTATTTTTGCGCATGTACCCGGACTGCTGATAGCCTATCCTTCAAATGCTATAGATGCAAAAGGACTTCTCAAAACTGCCATGAGGCTGAATGATCCGGTAATATTCTGCGAACATAAAGGTCTTTACAGACAGAGTTTTGCCACAATGCCTGAGCCTGATGAGAATTATCTGATTCCATTCGGCAAAGCAAAGGTAGTAAAAGAGGGTAGTGATGTTACCGTTATATCATACGGAGCAACACTCTGGGATGCGTACCTTGCAGCCAAAAAGCTTGAAGAAGAAGGTTATTCTGCTGAAATTATTGATATCAGAACAATTGTTCCACTTGATGAAGAAACCATCTATAATTCTGTCAGAAAGACAGGTAAGGCAATTGTGATCCACGAAGATACATACACTGCGGGATTTGGTGCAGAAATAGCCGCAAGAATTTCAGAAAACTGTTTCAGATTCCTTGACGGACCTGTTAGAAGATATGCAGCCAAAGATGCTCATATTCCATACGCACCCGTACTTGAGAATGCAATTCTTCCTTCGCGAGAGGAAACATACAGAAGAATTAAAGAACTTATTCAGTATTAATTTAACGGATTTTATAAATGAGAACTGAAATTTCGATGCCCAAGATGGGTGAAAGCTTAACAGAAGGAACCATTCTTAAATGGCATAAAAAACCGGGTGATTTCGTAAAAAAAGACGAGATACTCTTTGAAATTAGTACCGACAAAGTTGATACTGAAATACCCAGCCCGGCAGAAGGAGTTGTATCACAGATTTTATATCCCGAAGGGGAAACTGTTGCAGTAGGCACCGTTGTTGCAGTTTTAGGAGGTGAAGCCGGTTCTGCGCCTGCATCAGAAAAGCCTGCTCCCGCTTCAAATTCATCTCCGGTAACTGCTCCTGCACCCGTTTCTGAACCTGCACCCGAAGCAAAACCTGCTCCCGCGCGTACCGTTACGAAAGATGCCGGTGGGGCACCTTCCGGTGATCTTATTGATGTAATAATGCCCAAGATGGGTGAATCCATTATGGAAGGCACAATCATAGGCTGGAAAAAGAAACCCGGTGATCATGTTAAAAAAGAAGAAATAATCTTTGAAATCTCTACAGATAAAGTTGATACGGAAGTGCCTTCACCCTCAGAAGGTATTATTCATTCTATTTTGGTGAAAGAACAAGAAACTGTAGCAGTTGGTACTGTTGTGGCAAGAATATCCGCTTCAGGATCTGTTGCGGCTGCGCCAGAAATTATGCCGGAACCTGCTGTAAATGAATCTGCCCATGCCGAAGTATCAATGCATGATATGATCGGTAAAACGGTTGCTGAAGCCGCTCCGGTTGAAGTGTATGAAAAATCGCATTCCGGGAGTGAATTTTATTCACCTCTTGTCATAAATATTGCAAAAGCTGAAGGTGTTTCTGTATCTGAACTCGCATCAATTAAGGGTACCGGTATCGGTGGCAGAGTGACCAAGAAAGATATACTGGCATTTGTAGAGAACCGCCGAAAGGAAAGAGTCATTCAGCCTGCTGCTCCCGCAGTTGTCACCGCTCCCGCTCCTGCACCGCCGGTTAAACCCGCTCCTGCCAGACCGGAGCCGCCGAAAGTTGAATATGTTTACTCCGGGGATATCGAAAGAATACCGATGGATAACATCAGGCAGAAAATCATGTCGCACATGGTTGGCAGCCGTGATACATCAGTGCATGTAACAGGTCTGGTTGAAGTTGATATGTCAAAGGTGCATGCTTACATTCAGAAAAATAAAGATGCATTCCTTGCAAGAGAGGGTGTGAAACTGACTTACATGCCCTTTATTGCACAATCTGTTGTAAAGGCACTCAGAGAAAATCCGCTTGTGAATGCTTCAATTGAAGGCAATACAATCGTTAAAAAGAGCTATGTGAATCTTGGTATTGCCGTGGCATTGGAACCGAATGGTCTTATTGTGCCAAATATTAAGAATGCTCAGGATAAAAACATCACCGGCCTTGCAAAATCAATTAATGATCTTGCTACAAGAGCAAGAAGCAAAAAACTTACACCCGATGAAATATTCGGTGGAACTTTCACTCTTACAAACTACGGTGTATTCGGTACATTGTTCGGAACACCAATAATTAATCAGCCGGAACTTGCCATTCTGGGCATAGGTGCGGTTGTAAAGAAACCGGTTGTCATTGAGGTTGACGGCTTTGATACAATTGCCATCAAACCGATGATGTACCTCACATTATCTCATGACCACCGTTTAATTGACGGTATGCTGGGAGGTAAATTCCTCAAGTCAGTTAAAGATGCTCTCGAGGGATTTGATACTTCCGCTTTATAATGGATTAGACTATGATAAATAAACATCAACAGGCTTTCGCTGAACAGATTAAAGATGAGATCGGCAGTTTAGGTAAAAGACCCGACTGGCTTAAGGTTAAACTTCCCACAGGAAGAAATTTTCAGGATGTTAAAGAACTTATGAGAAAAAACCGCCTCAACACAGTATGTGAAGAGGCCAGGTGCCCTAATCTTGCTGAGTGCTGGAATCACAGAACAGCAACCTTTATGATTCTTGGTGATACATGTACAAGAAGCTGCGGCTTCTGTAATGTCAAGGTAGGGTTACCGAATGAGCTGGATCTTGACGAACCCAGGAGAGTTGCAGATTCGGTTAAAGCTCTTAATCTGCAGCATGTGGTAATCACATCAGTTAACAGAGATGAACTGCGTGACGGTGGTGCATCCATATTTGCAGAAACAATCAGGCTGATCAGACAGGATATGCCTGAGTGCACGATCGAGATTCTTATTCCTGATTTCAAAGGGAGTGAAGAGGCATTTCAGTTAATACTCGGAAATCCGCCTGACATTCTCAATCATAACCTCGAAACCGTTCCTCGGCTTTATCATGCGGTAAGACCCCAGGCAAAATATGAAAGAAGCCTTGAGCTTATCCTCTGGTTTCACGACCATGGACTCAAAACAAAAAGCGGCATCATGGTGGGTATAGGTGAGCAGAAAGAAGAAGTATTTGAACTCATGCAGGATCTTGTCTCACATAAATGCGACATCCTGACAATAGGACAGTATCTTCAGCCCTCTCCAAAACATCTTCCCGTTCACAGGTATGTAACGCCTGAAGAGTTTGCCGAATACAAGATACGTGGACTTGAGATGGGTTTCAAAATTGTTGAATCTGCCCCTCTTGTCAGAAGTTCGTATCATGCCGATAAGCAGGCAAGAATGATTTTTGTTGAAGAATAGGCAATTTGGTACACCAAGTTTTCTGTGTAACTTCAAAGAATATACTGTTTTCTTTGTATCGTAAATTCATAAAAATAATCTGAATGAAATTAAGAGCACTTTCAATACTTTTCTTTTTCCTGCTGCAAATTATCTCAGTTCATGCTCAGCAGAAAGCCGCCGGCAATAACAGGCTGATGAAAGACGATAATTCCAAGTTTACGAATATTGGAAATATCGGAATCACTATTACAAATTTCGGAACCTACGGACACGGTTTTTCTTTGTGGCCTAATCAGCCATCATGCGAGTATCCGAAAGGAAGCGGGATAGAGCATATCTTTGACGGCGGTCTCTGGATAGGAGGCTTTAAGGCAAATGACTCACTTGGTAACGGTAAAACCGGACCATTTGTTACTACGGGAGCAGTTGATGCTTCGTCTGTTGCGGCAAGAGGAGGCGGATTTGAATGGACAAACAGTCCGACCTCACAGGTTGTTGAAAGATCGTCGCTGGTGGAATCTAAATTTTTTAGTCCTGACGCCATCTCTCATCAGGATTTCGTAGCAGACTATGTAGATACAAACACAGTGCTTGAAAATGGTGAAGTAATTGTTGAACATACCCCTTTAGGTGTTGCCGTAAGACAGGAAACTTACGCATGGAATTTTCCTTTTGCCGATTTTATGGTGATTTTTAATTTCTGGGTTAAAAATGTCTCAGGAAAATATCTTGACAGTGTTTATGTGGGTTTATGGACCGATGCAGTTGTCAGGAATACCAAAATAACTTCGCCCGGCGGATCTGCATTCTTTAACAAAGGGGGTAACGGATACAAAGATTCATTAAAAATCGCTTACGAATTTGATGTTAATGGTGATCCCGGTTTTACGGATTCATACCTTGGCATTCAGTTTCTCGGTTCCGATGCAGGTTATGACAGCGTAAATTTTGTTTCCTGGCAGTTCAGGAACACTGCAGATCCTGTATATTTTGCCCCTCAGACTGATATTGAAAGATATTTCAAAATGCAGGGATACTTTGCCGGCTCCGCCCGTTACGGATCAGGTGTTAATCCCGAGCAGATGAAGCAGGCATCAAACAGATCAATGCTGATTACAGCAGGAGCCTTCAGAAATCTTAAGCCGGGTGATTCAGTAAACGTTGTATTTGCAATACTCGCCGCAAAGAAAGCCGGTGATGAACCTGCTGCGCTTGATAATGAAGCACAGAAATTTAATCTCTATTCTAACGCAGAATGGGCTTTAAGAGCTTATCACGGCGAAGACAGAAACCGTAACGGTGTACTCGATCCCGGAGAAGACGGAAACGGTGACGCCAGACTTACAAGATATATACTTCCTGCGCCTCCCCGGTCACCCAAAGTGAAAGTCGTTAACCAGAGTAATAAAGTTAAAATTTACTGGGATAATATTGCCGAGACTTCTGTTGATCCGATCACCGGTTTACAGGATTTTGAGGGATACAGACTTTACAGAACCAACGCAGGTTTTGAACTCAGTGGCAGCGGTAATGAAGCTCAGTCGCTCGTTAAAATGGCTGAATTCGACTCAACGGGAAATTCGCTCTTCTATAATACAGGTTTTAATTATGTAAGGCTTAATCAGCCGGTAAGATTTGACGGAGATACCAGCAGTTACTGGTACGAATTCACGGTTGACAGTCTTCTTAATGGCTGGCAGTATCTGTTTACAGTCACATCTTTTGACAAAGGTGATCCCGTAAACAGAATTGAAAGTCTGGAATCAAGCTCATTATTCAATCTGAAGAGGATTATCCCCGGTACAAATCCCAATCTTGATCCGGTTAGGGAGGTAGGTGTTTATCCTAATCCGTATTACGGCTCTGCATACTGGGATGGTTCTTCGGAGCGTTTAAGAAAAATCTACTTTTATAATCTGCCCGAGTATTGTGAAATTGTTATATACACACTGGCAGGTGATATTGTAAAAAAACTTGATCATTCACCCGAAAGCTCGGGAAGTGATATAAGATGGTTCCAGAACTTCTCAACCTCCGCTGATATTCAGTTCTCCGGAGGAGAGCACGCCTGGGATCTTGTGACAGATAATGACCAGGCTATAGCAACCGGTTTATATCTGTTTTCGGTAAAAGACACAAAGAACGGTGAAATTCAGACCGGAAAGTTTTTAATTGTTAAATAAGATAAAGAGGTATAAAATGAAGAAAATTTTTCTTCTTTTTGCATTACTGGCAATTCTTGCAGGCAGGGAAATAGCCGCGCAGGAATATCCGCTTTTAACCATACAGGATATTACAACAACACCCGATTCTATTCTGAATCTTGGTCCGGGTGTTGATTACTCAGCCTATCTGGGTGATACCGTCAGATTCAGAGGTGTTGTCATGGTAAGACCCATTGTAAATTTCACCGGTGACAGACGCCGTATAATAGCAGCCGGAGGAAGATGGTACACTTATGTACAGAGTCAGAACGGTCTTCCTTTTGGCGGAATCTCAGTTTTACAGAATGATACAACATCAGCATTTCAGGGAACCGGGTTTGACCTTATTGATACAGCTCAGGTTGTTGAATTTACTGCCGTGATTTCTATCTTTTCAAATAATACCGTTCAGGGTAACATTCTTCTCAATCCCGTTACTCCTGTAAATATCATCGAAACTCTTCCCAAACGACCTGAACCGATTGAACTCCCGATGACCGCTTTTATGAACGGCGGCATGCTCAATCCCCAGGGTGAAATTTATGACGGTATGTATGTTATAATAAGAAATGTTGTTACTTCAGACCGGAATAATTCAACAGGTACTTTCAGATTTAATGACGGTAACGGCAATTACATGACCATGTATGATCAGTCGGGTTACTTTACCAAAAGAGCTCACAGACTTACCGGTCTCACCGATTATGATGCACCTCTCGATGGCACTTTTCTTCAGTATATAAGAGGTACGGTACATACCAGACCCGACGGATATTATATCGTTCCGCTTTATCCCGGTGATATTGCGGTTGGTTCAACTCCTCCCAGTGTTACCAATCTTTCGAGAAATAATGCTTACGTGGGCTCAAACCAGACTGTATCGGTCAGTTCAAAAATTGTTGACCTTGATGGTCAGGTTACTTCAGCCAGAGTTTACTACAGAGTTAATGACGGTGCAAATCAGTTTGTTGAAATGACAAGAGGTACCGGTGCCGATACTGTCAACTACTCTGCAGTTATTCCCGGGGTTGCGGCAGATTCAGCAATCGTGTCATACTTTATCTGGGCTCAGGATAATGAAGGCAAGGTTTCCATGAACCCAACCGATACACTCAGAAACAGATATTTTTACCCCGTTCTAAACAGGGGATTAACGATTCAGGATGTTCAGTACAGTCCTTTCGGCGGAGGCTGGAGTGCATTTAATAACTTCAGAGTAACTGTTTCAGGCGTTGTTACTGCAGATACATCTGATATTCCCGGTTTTGGCTCTACACCAACGAGAGTTTACATCCAGAACGGCAGCACTCCCTGGTCAGGCATCTGGGTGGGCGGTCTTGAAGCATTATCACTTCAGAAGGGTGATAATGTAACAATCAACAACGCAAAAGTTGTTGAGAACTTCTCGGTTACCAGACTTGACAGTATGGATAACATTATTATAAATTCCGCCAATAATCCCATTCCTGCACCTATCAGTGTCACCACTGCCGAAATAGGCACAGGTTTTGGAGGCGTGTTCCATGAATCACTTGAAAGTGTACTGATCAGATACACAAATCCCGAAGTTGCTGATTCAAATGCAGATCCGACAGGAAACTATGGTGAAATCTTTGTAAGCGATGGTTCAGGTAATACACGTGTTGAACTTCAGGATGGTAATCATCAGTACAATAATGCCTGGGAACCAAATCTTCCGGGTATCACGCTCAAAGACGGTGATAAATTCACAGGACTTAAAGGGGTTCTGTATTTCTCATTCTCAAACTACAAACTTGTTCCGAGAAAAGATGATGATTTTGAAGGATTCACCCCTGTGAGTATAAAAGATGGTCTGAATCCGCAGTCATTCAGTCTTTCACAGAACTATCCGAATCCGTTCAACCCTGCTACTTCAATTCAGTACAGTGTTGCCGTTTCAGGTATGGTTCAGCTTGATATTTATAACGTGCTTGGTCAGAAAGTTAAAACACTGGTCAACCAGTATCAGGATGCCGGAAGCTACAGAATTATCTTCAATGCATCAGATCTGACTTCAGGTATGTATATTTATCAGCTCAGATCAAATGACCAGACTCTTTCTAAAAAAATGCTTTTAGTAAAATAATATTCCGGGGCGGAATTAATCCGCCCCGCTACTTTTTATGAAAAAATATTTCCTTATAGTTTTTGTCCTTACGGCATCGGTTCTGTTTTATTCCTGCAAGGATTCAATAACGGGAGGTGCGGCGTCAAATGTACCGCCTGATACCAAACTGTTCCTGTATCCTTATTCTGATATATCCAAGCAGCCGAGCCGTCTTAAAGTTCACTGGTGGGGCGATGATCCCGATGGTTTAATCAACGGCTATTATTTCAGCTGGGATGGAGTAAACTGGAGTTTTACATCTAAGAATGACAGTTTGTTTGCACTGCAGATTGGTGCAAGCGATACCAGTTACATTTTCAGAGTTGCAGCCGCTGATAACGGAGGTAATTTCAGCTATGATGCACAGATTATCAGAAACGGTATTAATTTCGGTGCCGAACCTTTCGCAGATGCAAACGGTAACGGCGTGTGGGATTCAGGTGAAAAGTTTTATGATATCGGACTTGTTGATCCCACGCCTGCTGAGTTAAGGTTCCCGATTAAAAACTCCACACCTGTTCTTGATATTGACAGTGTGACAGTCATACCCTCTCAGTCGTTCCCCGTTGTAACACTCAAGTGGACAGCCTCAGATGCCGATGGAGATGAATCAATCAGTGCCATCAGAATAGTTCTGAATGATACTTCAGCAGAATCTTCTGTTGTCCGTCTGAACGGCGGTACAAGGCTTGTTACTCTCCGTGCTAATAATTTTTCATCAAATGTCACTTCTGCTGATATTCTGATTGACGGAGCAGAGTTTAACATATTCCCGCAGAAGCTCAACGGTCTGAAGCTGGATGATTTTAATAAAATTTACATCCAGGCAGAGGATATCTCAGGTGCAAGAACTCAGTGGCTTGAAATTCCGGGCGCCGGTAAAACCTGGTTTGTGAAAAAACCTAAAGGAAATGTTTTAATAGTTGACGATTACGCAACAAATGACGTCTCAGCCGATTTTTACACACAGAAATTCAATTCTGTAAGAGGCGGCGCACTAAGCGGCAAATATGATGTGCTCCAGATATCGGGCACCAAGGCACCGCTCTTTAATTATGATTTTCTGCTTACAATGAAACTGTTTAAGGTCGTGTTCTGGTATTCAGACCTTAACCCCTCGCTGAACGAGGCAACCGGAAGCACCAACAGATTCCTTGATGCCGGAGGAAAGATATTCTTTTCCATGCAGTTCCCCAGAACTCCGTCTCCTGATATTCTGACACTCAAGGAGTTTCTGCCTGTTGACTCATTATCTGCGCTTGTTTTGTCTGTATCCGGTAATTCGGATGTTTATCCCGATACAGCTATTTCAGCAAACCTCGGATTTCCGGGGCTGAAGACTTCCGCTTCAATTATCGGGGTTTTCGGTACTTATCCCAGCTCTTCTGCAAGGGGAGTCTATAAGCAAAACAGTATGCCCGGTTATGCCGGTTTTATCTCTAACAGAAAAGATATCTTCTTTATGAGTCTGCCCCTTCACAGGCTTGACGGCGGCGATGCAAAAGCAGGTGCTCTGCTTGAGAAAATCTTGTTTGATGAATTTGGTTTAATTCCGTAGCCTATGAAAAAAATATTATTATTTCTTTTTTTTATTTCAGCCGGTCTTTATGCTCAGAATGGTGGTGTTCAGGGTACTATTCAGGATTCTAAGACCGGTGAATTGCTTCCCGGCGTTAATGTGATACTGAAAGGCACCTATTACGGAGCCGCATCTGACTTTAACGGTAAATACAGCATAAACAATGTTTCGCCTGGTACTTACACCCTTGAGGTTTCTTTTATAGGGTTTAAAACAATGCAGTTCACCGGAATAAAGGTTAATCCCGGTGTGTTTACAAAGATTGATATAAAACTTGAGGAAACCGTTTTAACTCTTGAACAGGATGTAGTGGTTGTGGGAGATAAGCCTCTGGTTGATGTTGAGGAAACCCAGACCAAAAAGACACTATCAAAGGAAGATATTGAGCTTTCAAAAGTCGAAAATGTCACTGACCTTCTGACCCAGCAGGTTGGTGTAGTTCAGAATGACAATTCAATTCACATAAGAGGCGGCAGGGCCTATGAAAACGCTTTTCTTCTTGATGGGGTTTCTGTGCAGGACCCTCTTGCCGGAACAGGCTTCGGACTTCAGCTCAGCGCAAGTGCGCTTGAAGAGATGGAGGTTATCACCGGTGGTTTTAATGCAGAATACGGACAGGCAACTTCGGGTGTTGTTAATATAAGAACAAGGGAAGGAGGCAAACGTTTTAACGGATATCTTTCCTACAAGACTGATAAGCTTGCTTCGCTTGATAATCCCCACGTATTTAATCAGGATATTTATGAAGCATCGCTTTCAGGGCCTGAACCATTAACACAGCTTCTTTTACCGGCGATAGGTCTTAATATTCCCGGAGAAATCACTTTCTTTGCAAATTTCTTCGGAGGTTTTTCCGATGGTATCACTCAGGGTTATTACAAGCCGAGAAAAGTCAGTCTCTATTCCTCAACCTTCGGCGGAACAAGGTTTGCTCCCAAATATGAAAACAGCTGGTACTGGCTCGGAAAAATAACTTACAAAATTTCACCTACGATAAAACTCGGATATTCTTTTAATCAGAGTGTAAGCATAAATCAGAACTCACAATCACTGCAGAGTAACCTCGAGTATGTTGAACCTTCACCGGGTTACCAGTACGAGTTTCAGAATTTGTTTGAGAATGCGAACGTATTCACTCACAATAATCTCTATCATACTATTTCGTTTACTCATACTGTAAACTCAAAGACTTACTATGATCTTAAGGTGAACTGGTATTACACCAATCTGAGAACCGATGCAAACGGCAAAAACTGGTTTGACTATGAGCAGCCCCGGGATATATCAAATTTCCCCGTTCAGTATTACAATATTAATCGTGATACTATCGGAGTCATTCCGGGTGACGGTTTCTGGGACGTGGGAAATCCTTATACCTGGAGAGATCACTTTGTAAATGAGATATCATTCAAAGGAGATATAACCAGCTTTTTTGATGAAAAAAACAAATTTAAAGCAGGTTTCAACTTCCAGTTCCGGGAAATGCAGGTGATTGACATTTATCAGCCCTGGGTTGGTGACCTTGGACTCAATAATGACATTTACAAGGTTTATCCCGCAATAGGTGCTTTATATGCGCAGGATAATATTAATTTCGGTGGTATGATCTTAAACTTTGGTCTCAGATTCGATTTCTGGTTCCCGGGCAAATATGTTGATGATGCCATTAAAGACCCTGAGGTTGTAACAATTCCCGATGAAGTACGTACAAGATACAGGAATGAAAGCATAAGCTGGTTTGGAGACAGATATTTTAAGGCAAGATTAAGCCCGAGACTCGGTATATCACATCCGATTACTGATAATCAGACATTGTTTTTCTCATACGGACACTTCAGCAAATGGCCTAAACCTCAGTTTGTGTATGCAAAACTGAGCCCTTATAATGCTCAGTCTTCATTCCAGAGATTCGGTAACCCGAACCTGAAGCCTGAAACTACTGTTGCATACGAGCTTGGTGTAAAAACACAGTTTACTGAAGATGATGTTCTGACTATAACAGCTTACTATAAAGATATCTTTGATTATGTGAATACCCGTACGGCAAGGGTATCATCCGCCCGTTTTGCCACTCAGAGATTTACTACTTATGTGAACTCAGATTATGCGAGATCACGCGGTCTTGAATTTGAATTCAGGAAGAGACTCGGCAAATGGTTCAGTGCCTCTGCGATGTTTACTTACTCTGAAGTAACCGGTAAAAGTTCATCTGCGGATGAGGGCGTTCTCATAGCCGAAGGAACTCTTGAGGAGTCAATCAGAGAGCAGTATGTTCCATGGGACAGACCAATCACTGCCTCGGTTTTTGCCAACTTTTACGTTGCCCCGGGTAATGCACTTTTTGGCTTTGCCAACGGAATACTTGACGATTACAACATTAATTTCCGTTTGTTTTACCAGTCGGGTAAAAGATATACTCCGGCAGTGTTCACGGGAAATTACGGACCTGACGGAAGACCGGAATATGAATTTGTAAGGGGTGAGAGATTCACCGAAATCGCAGATGACTGGTTTTACATTGATGTGAATTTTGAGAAGTTCATAAAGTTTGCAGGACTTAATTTCTCAGTTTTTTTGGAAATCAATAATATTCTGGACATTAATAATTCGGCTATTATCAACCCGGTTACGGGAAGAGCTTATGAGTATGGAGATCCCACACCTAACACTTGGAATGATCCTCTGTATCCTGATCTTCAGGCACCTCTTGATCCTTATCCCTACAATCCGGCAAGGTATCTTTCAAAAAGAAATATAAAATTAGGTTTTAGCTTAAAGTTCTGATAATGAAAAAGACTCTTATACTATTTTTTGCATTAATAATTTTTGGTGATACCTTCGGTCAGCTCTTCCCGGTACTTGGAGGACAGAGGGCAGGTATTTCTACCGCTCAGTTCCTTAAAATAGGAGTAGGCGGAAGGGCATCTGCCATGGGTGATGCATTTGTTGCCGTTGCCGATGACGCCACGGCATTATTCTGGAATCCGGCCGGCATAGTGCAGTTTAATGACAATCAGGTTGTTTTTTCTCATAACAACTGGGTTGTGGATATCAAGCATAATTTCCTCGGGGCTGTTTATCATCTCTCTGATATTGATGCCGTGGGAGTATCGTTCACATCTCTCACCATGGACGATATGAAGGTGACTACCGAGTTTGCACCATTCGGAACCGGCGAATATTTTTCATTCAGTGATCTTGCGGTATCGGTTTCATACGCCAGAAAAATGACTGATAAGTTCAGTTTCGGCGGAACTGTCAGATATATTGAAGAGACACTTGCCCGGCTTAAAATGAGGGGAGTTCTCATTGATCTCGGTACTTATTACTGGACGGGATTAGGAACATCACGTTTCGCAGTCAGTTTTACAAATTTCGGTAATCAGCTTGCTCCCGATGGTGATGTCGTGTTGATTGGAAACAGAAAGAAATCTCAGTGGCAGGAATTTTCTCCTCCCACAATGTTCAGACTTGGCTTTGCTCTTGAGCCGTATCAGACTGATATTCACAAGGTGACAACCTCGATACAGCTCAATCATCCGAATGATAACAGCGAAAGCCTTGTTTTCGGCGGTGAATATACTTTCCATGAAAGAAATACAAAAGCTTCTTTCATTCTGAGGGGCGGATATAAGTTTAATGTTGATGAGCAAAATTTCAGTCTCGGAGCGGGAGTGAGAATGCCGTTTTCGTATGCAAATGTAACTGTTGACTATGCCTTCGTTAATTTTGTAAAACTGGGGCAAGCTCACAGACTATCACTTTTACTGGGTTTATAACGTATGAAGAAACTACTCATTCTGATTACCGTGGTAATTATTTTTACCGGCTGTAATGATAAATTTGATATCGGAGTATTTGACAGTCAGAGAGGTACTTCAAATATAGGCGGTGATACTGTCTATGTTGAGCTTACTCCGTCATGGAGTGGCTTTATTCAGCCTCACGATGTTTATGTCGGCAATGATTATTTTATATATGTAACTGATCCCGGCGCCGGAAAACTTGTTATGTTAAATCAGGCAGGCGAAAGACTAAGTGAAATTTCTGTCCCCGGAGTGTTAGCAGTATCGCAGGATTACAGGCTTAATCTCATTGTAACCGGCAGGTTTGATACGATTGTGAATGGCTCGCCGGTTTCTGTCAGCGCTCTGTATAAAATAGATATGTATGCAGCAGGACATAACCTGCAGGGAGCAGAGTTAAAAAGAATTCTTCCCGTGCCCGGACGCGCTTTCTCTGAGAAGGATCTCAGGGTAAACTACACCGGAGTTACTGCTTTTTATGATAACTCATTTTATGTCGCCAGATCAGGACCAAGCAACTCAAGCATATTTGACCCTGATAACTCAATATTGATCTTTCAGACATTCCGGAACGGAAACTCCGTTAAAGATTCTCTGATCGGCAGGATTCCCGGAATAGAACCTCTTGGTACAGGAATTCTTTCTGCTAATTATGTGACGTCGCTTGTATCTTTCAACAGGCGGAATATAGATTTTGTCATGACAATGAGCGGGGAAAACAGCTTCCGGACACAATGGCTAACATATGTAGTGTCTTCTCTCGGGGAAGAGTATGAAAGCAGACTCACTCCGGGCGGTGTTGAAATCATGAAACCCGGAAAATTCACTGCACCAACCGACGTGACCATAGACAGATTTAACAATATTTATGTTGCTGATCCGGGAAAGGATTCTGTTTATAGGTTCAACTCATTCGGTGATGAACTCGAGTCATTTGGCGGTTCTTCGCTATTTAATGACCCCACCGGAGTTGCCCATTTTGACCGCGTGCTATATGTTGCAGAGAAGGGGAGCGGTAAAATCAGAAGGTTTACATTATCCACGGATTTAAGATAATACAGAGTGCGTTAGTAAAGTGCTTCTGATTTTATAAACAGCTCCGGAGTTTTTCAGGGTTCTTAATTACCGGATTGGTAAATCAATAACAGTTATTAATTTAATTAAAATGAGAAATAAAAGGCCAATTGAAAAAGAGCCGAATATTTCCTATATTTGTAATTTGTTTTCTAAAAAATCAGGAAAGAGATGTCAGGAACCATAGAAGCTAATGGCGTAACAATTCCGGCGTTCAAACATTTGTCATCCGGTTCGATAGTACAGGTTATCGGTCCCGTTGTTGATATACAGTTTGAAGCTGATAAACTTCCCAAAATACTCAATTCAATTAAAATTCCCCGTAAATCCGTTACAGGAGAAATTGAAACCCTGACCTGCGAAGCTCAGCAGCATCTTGGTGAAGACAGGGTAAGAGCCATTGCGATGGACTCTACAGATGGATTGCAGAGAGGGATGAAAGCTTTTGATACGGGAGACCCTATAATGATTCCCGTGGGTCCAAATACACTTGGACGTATTCTCAACGTCACCGGAGAGCCGATTGACGGCAAAGGAGGAGTTCAGACTGATCTTTATTATCCTATACACAGGCAAGCTCCTGAGTTTAAAACTCTTTCTACTCATACAGAAATTCTTGAAACCGGTATTAAAGTTATTGACCTTCTTGAACCCTATTCAAAAGGTGGGAAAACCGGTTTATTCGGTGGTGCAGGTGTTGGCAAGACAGTTGTTATTCTTGAGCTTATAAACAATATAGCACAGCACCATGGTGGTTTTTCAGTTTTCGCCGGAGTGGGAGAAAGAACCAGAGAAGGAAACGACCTTTATCTTGAAATGTCTGAATCAGGAGTTATCAACAAAACAGCAATGGTTTTCGGTCAGATGAATGAACCCCCAGGAGCACGTCTCAGAGTGGGTCTGACAGGCCTTACCCTTGCAGAATACTTCAGAGATGTTGAAGGAAAAGATGTTCTTCTTTTCATTGATAATATATTCAGATTTACACAGGCTGGTTCCGAGGTATCAGCTCTTCTCGGACGCATGCCTTCCGCAGTGGGTTATCAGCCTAACCTCGCAACCGAGATGGGTGCCCTTCAGGAAAGAATTACTTCCACAGACAGAGGTTCAATCACATCCGTGCAGGCAATTTATGTTCCCGCGGATGACTTGACTGACCCAGCTCCTGCCACAGCATTCTCTCACCTTGATGCTACAACAGTATTAAGCCGTCAGATTTCAGAGCTTGGTATATATCCTGCAGTTGATCCTCTTGATTCAACCTCAAGAATTCTGACACCCGAAATTGTTGGTCACGAGCATTATGCAGTTGCCAAAAGAGTAAAAGAAGTTCTTCAGACTTACAAAGATCTCCAGGATATCATCAACATTCTTGGTATGGATGAACTTTCAGATGAAGATAAGATAACTGTAAGAAGAGCAAGAAGAATTCAGAGATTCCTCAGCCAGCCGTTCCATGTTGCCGAGCAGTTTACAGGTTACAAAGGTAAATATGTTGAGCTGAAAGACACAATCGAAGGATTTAAGGCTATTCTCGAAGGTGAAGCAGATCATCTTCCTGAGAATGCTTTCCTCTATTGCGGAAAACTCGAGGAAGTTTTCGAAAAAGCAAAACAGATGAGCTGATGCAATGAAGGACTTTACCCTTGAGATTCTGACCCCGTCTAAAAAGTTCTACTCAGGACAGGTTACTTCTATAACTGTGCCCGGTACAAAAGGCGAGTTTCAGGTTCTTTATAATCATGCCCCGATAATTTCCACCCTCGATATCGGTAAAATAAAAATTACCGATGCAGAAGGTAAAGAGGAATCTTTTGCAGATGGCGGAGGGGTGATTGAAGTTCAGCATAATAAAGTACTGATCCTTGTTAATTCAATTGAACGAGTAAGCGATATTGACGCTGACAGGGCTAAAAAATCACTCGAAAGAGCAAAAGAAAGACTTGCCGCAAAAAAAGAACAGATTGATTTTCAGCGTGCCGAACTCTCTCTGAAGAGAGCAATAAACAGGCTGAAACTGACGGGTTCTTATCATAACTGATTT
>CAYPMQ010000013.1:0-22493 GCA_964411625.1 uncultured Ignavibacteriaceae bacterium | reverse complement strand
ATCCCAATCCTTTTAATCCTTCAACCAATATATCCTTTTCGCTTCCCATAAGATCAAAGGTCAGCCTTAAAATCTATGATATAACGGGAACAGAGGTTGCAGTACTGATTGATGAGGAAATGAACTCAGGCGACCACTCCGTAAGATTTGAAGCAGGCACTCTTCCGGGAGGTATTTATATTTACAGACTTCAGGCTATGGGGACCACGCTTTCGGGTAAGATGGCTCTGGTAAAATAGTATGAGCAGCGGCGGGAACTATCTGTTCTCTAAGTTTGTAACATTAGTAAATGACGAGATACGCTAATTTAATTCAGAATGACCTTGAAAAATCCTGAGAGAAACGAAATAAGCCATATTGTTGAAATGGCATGGCAGGACCGGATAACTTTTGACGATATAAGGCTTCAGTACGGACTTACAAACAATGAGGTGATTAAGCTGATGAGGAGTGAACTTAAAGATTCTTCATTCAGAATGTGGCGTAAAAGAACTGCCGGGAGAAAAACTAAACACAGAAAGAAACATGAAAGTAATCAGGAATTTTGAGAAACTGATCTTCTTTGGTTTATTTGTGATGTTTTCTGCATATCTTGCTGCCCAGGATAACCCTCTGGAAAAATACCGCCGGAAAAACAGAATCGTGATTGCTTTTCTAAGTGCTTCATCAGAATCTGAATTTTCTAAAATCACGGCAGTCTATGATGAACAATTTAAAGAACGTGACGTGCTGATTTTTACATGTGTATTGCCTGAAAAATCAATGTCAGCCGGTGCCGGCCCGGGTAAGAGTAAATGTGAGATACTCAGATCATTATATGATATTACTGTCAATGAAGATACATTTATTCTTATCGGTAAAGACGGAGCAGAAAAACTGAGGCAGAAAGGCAAGGCTGATCTGAAAGAAATTATTAACCTGATAGACAGTATGCCTATGAGAATCCGGGAAAAAGAAAAAAACGAATGATTCTGACCGTTCTGTTTACTGATTTCAACTCCTTTTAACTGCACTTTACCGATTACCTCTTCTTAATACATCTTTCCCAATCTATATTTTTACTCTGTTAATAAATTTTTTATTCAGTACAGCCGGAAAGAAAAAGAGATGAACGGGCGTATTCTTAACTAACTCATATATATGGTTAAGAAAAAATTCGGTTTTAGTGTTGCAGATGAGATCATGAAGGGGACGATTGTTTATCACAGGTCAGGGTATTCTGCACGTTCTGCTTACCCGAAAAGTGAGTTCAAAATACTGCTGAATAATCATTCAGCTAAAACCTGTATCATTGCAGGTATGCTGATGCATCATTTCGGAAAGTTTTTTATAAAAAGAATCATTCAGGCAAGACATAATATCTCAGAACGGAAACCTGACACCTTCGGTTTTCCTGAGAATCTTGAAAATTTCACAGACCCTTTGAACGCATCATTATACACTGATGAAGTTCTTCAGGCTTAAACCTGAGAGGTAAGATGATAATACACTTTTTTTAATTTACAGTTCAGATGTGTGTTTTCAGGATATGACAGAAGGAATTATAAAAAGCGGCATTCAGCACTTTGGTGAAAAGGTAAGTTTTAATAAAGAGGTGCTCTCAATTAATACGAAAGTCTGCAGGTTTACTCTCAAAAAATCAGTTAATCATGCATGATGATCCTTGATAAGAAAAGGCTGTACCTGCAAACAGAATAGCTCCGGAAGAAGGTTAGCCTCCTGAAAATAATCTCAATGAACAAATCGGCGGTTAACCTGTTTAAGACTCTCCATTTTAATTCAGACTTGCTGCTGAGATAAATGCAGGCTTTGTATCCCGGGTTTAATTTATCATACTATTAAGAACCTCAGCAGCTTTTGCCGGGTCTGAAGGTGAGATCACAACCACCGATTTTTCAAATCTCAGTACAACCGAGTCAGGAAAATTGGTGATAAATGCCCTGTAATTACCGAGAGCCCTGTTACGGTATAATCCGGAGAAACCAAAGAAGCCTCCGTTGCCGAAAACACGCCATGAACCTTTGGTTGCATTGGGATCATGTTCAGCACTCTTCAAACCTTTGAGTGAAACCTTTGTTTCCCACAGCAGTCTTTTTACGTATAGAGATTCATTCTCAATTCTGAATCCTCTGATCATGAAAAGTGATCCGCCCGGAATCACTCCGACCGGAATAATTGTCATGATCACATAAAACCATTTGTCTTGCACAGGTTCGGTGAATACCGGGATAAGTACCACAGTTATTAATAATATGCTGACCGCTGCAGTAATTACTTTCGTCAGCACACCCCAAGTTGCAGAGAACTCGTAACTTGTATTGCTTCTCATATTGAGACCTTGAAATATTGATTATGCAATATAAAAAAGCCTCTATTCTGAATTCCTGAAAATTTTACGACCGGTCATAAAAATCTGATGACCGATAAATAAACATGATCGTTCTGAATTAATCAGGCGGGGGAGATTAGTTATCTGAGGGTAATTTAAAGTGGAAGCGGCTCCCGGAAAGAGAGCCGCCGGAAAAGAGTTTATTACCTGTTTATTTTGAAAGAATCATTTTGCCGCCGAGATTGAAATTTTCTTTGCCGGCAAGATCAGCTCCGTTTATTCTATAGAAATAGACACCGCTTGAGAGACCGGATGCCATGAAATTAACTTTATTTACGCCTGCCGAAAGTCTCTCAAAATATTCCGTGCTGACCTGCTCACCAAGTGAATTAAAGATTGTAAGAGTAACAGATGCATCAAATTTCAGACTGAAGACAATATTTGTAGAGGGATTGAACGGATTAGGATAATTACCCACCAGTTTGTATCCGCCCTCTTTTTCTGTTATGTCATCAACGTTATTAAGTGCAAGGGCCGCTTTTACTGCCTCGTGCGGAGTTATTTTTCCGTGACCCCATTTCAGATCACCCTCTGCAGGAATCTGCCCGGTAAATGAATCCTCTCTTGAGGTTGTTCTGAAAATCTCCTTTATCAGATCAGGGGTGAGAGAACTGTTGGCTTCGAGCATGAGTGCCACTGTTCCTGCAGTAAAAGGTGCAGACATTGAAGTTCCCTGAAGCGCCGCATAAGACCATGTGATTCCGCCGATCCCGGTTGTATCAACAATCAGCCTTCCGAATATCGGTTCCCGGAACTGAATATCAAACCTGCTTATGGCTGAAGCAATTGCATTTCCCGGTGCTGTTATATCCGGTTTTACTCTGCCGTCAACTGTGGGGCCCATACTTGAGAAAACAGCCGCAGAACCCGGGGGGCTGAACCCGTCGATCTCAACAGTTTCGCCGGCAAGGTTAACAAATGTGTTTTTTGTTGTGTAGGCTCCTGCGGTGATTATGCTCTTTGCTGTTCCGCCAATCTCACCCACTGTAAAGTAGCTGTCACCGGATGTGAAGTACTCGGGCATGCCGAGATCATGGAACTCCATATCAGAAAGATGCCATGCGTGAACCGAATCCGTGCCGGCAATTGTCATTACGAGATGATTACCATACTTAACAACCGCAAAAATTTCCATATTGCTTTTCTCATTCAGCGGAGAGCTCTCTTCCTTCATCAAAGTAATATATGCCAGGGTATCATTACCAACGGTGAGTGAAAGTTCATTTGTCTGATTATTGGTGCTTACGAGGGGAGAAATTACCCTGAAATTCTTCGTCACAGAGTCAAGAACTGAAAATCTCACTGAAAAATTGGTGTTTCTCGTTCCCCAGAGATTAATTTCTGCAGTATAGCTGCCCTCATACATCCCGCTTGAGAGCATGTAAACAACGGTTCTGAGGGAATCCTGTTCCGGGGTTTTAAGAATATGACTTTGTGCAATTCCCTCGTTGCCTGCTGCTCCGACTATTATTCTTCCGGGGCCGCTGAGTTCATCAAAGCCCTTATCAAGAAGTGACGTTCCGTCGTGAGGGCCTCTGTGTGAACCAAGGCTCATATTAACAACCGCAGGTTTATTCTGTGAAGCCGCATAATCGAAGATGTAACTAATTGCATCAAGAATTGCGCTTTCACCGCCCGCAAGTTCAACAAGAACTATATCAGCTTCGGGGGCAACGCCGTCATACTTCCCGTCTGATGAATATCCGTTGCCTGCCGCAATACCTGCAACGTGAGTTCCGTGCGACTCAAACTCTGCAAAAGTTGATTTCTGTTTTGCAGTTATAGCCTCTGTACCTGAGAGTTCGCTCCCGTAAGTATAACCGGTTGGAGGTGTACCTGAGGCTTCTCCCTGCTCCCATACCTTTTTAATTCTTAGTGTGCCTTCGGCATTTTTGAACACGGGATGGGTGTAATCAAACCCGACATCAATTATCCCTGTCACAACATCTGATCCTTTGAATGAGCGGGGAAGATTCGTGCCCTGGTGAACAAGATTTGTTCCGGTTTCAAGCCGTGCGCTCTCAAGTTTGTTCTTTATCCTTCCGTCTGTGTTAAAATAGACCACGCCAGGTACGTTTTCAAGCAGATTGATTTTACTTAGCGGTACTGAGACTGACCATACACCGCCTGAATTTGCGCCTGTGATAACCCCTTCTTTTCTTAATTCCGGAAGAGCGTATTCATCACTGACCGTTAGAAGTCCCGATATATAGATATCTCCGTTAGTCACTCTCAGAGCAGGCGAAATTTCTTTTAATTTATTATTTCCCGTTGTAACTGTAACTTCATTTTTAGAAAGAACTGTCAGAAGATTTCTTGTTGAGGGTGACAGTTTTGACTGAGCTTTTAACTGAAACACTATACTTAGTGCAATCATCATCAAAGCGAGAGTTTTTTTCATTTATTCACCTTATTTTTATAAAGTCATTTTCAAGTATTTAATAATCACATTGCAAATTTATTACTGAACGGAGTGATGAGTTCCCTCATTATTAAGAACTGACACAGAAGATTTTATGCAGTTTCAAATGATGATCTGGGGCAACAATATTTTTAATCTGTTATAATTAAAGAACCTGACCGGAGGATTTGTGAATTACAGAAGGTTTGGACATACTGAATTTGAAGTAAGCGAAGTGGGTTTTGGCGCGTGGGGAATTGGCGGCGCTGCCATGGCAGGTAATATCCCCATAGGCTGGGGCGCAACGGATGACGCTGTATCCAAAGCTGCAATTTTAAAGGCTTATGAAATGGGAGTAAACTTCTTTGATACCGCAGATTTCTACGGATTCGGCAGATCGGAAAATCTGCTGGGTGAAACAGTTTCCCGGCGAAAGGATGTAATAATTGCCACTAAAGTTGGTCATCGGCTGAATGATGACGGCAGCATCGCTCTTGATTATACAAAAAAGTACATAATGCGGGCATGCGAATCAAGTCTGAAACGGCTTAATCGTGATGAGATTGATCTGTATCAGCTTCACTCCGCAAAAATTGAACACCTTGAACAGGGTGAATGCATTGAAGCAATGGAAAAGCTGAAAGAGGAGGGAAAAATAAGATATTGGGGAATATCACTTAATACCTTTAACCCTTATACCGAGTATCATTTTCTCAGGAAGACAGGACTCTGCAGCAGTTACCAGCTTGTATTTAACATCCTTAATCAGAGAGCACTTGATCTGATCAGAGAAGCTGAGAATGAAAATGATGCCGTCATTGCAAGGATGATTCTGCAGTTTGGTCTGCTGACAGGAAAAATGAGCCATGACAGAAAATTTGAGGAGACTGATCACAGGTCTTTCAGGCTCAGCGGTGAATTTATAAAATCAGTGAATGCCGTCATGGGTCGGGCATGGAGCCAGGCAAAAAAGAAGGGGCTCAGCCCTCTTGAACTGGCCGTTAGTTTCTGCCTCTGGCAGAGGGGTGTCTCAGTCGTTATTCCAGGCATTAAAACACCCGAACAGGCGGTAAGCAATATTTCTGCTGTAAGGGAGTATGATCAGTACCTCGATAATCTGCTGAAGAATATGTATGAAGAGGAATTGCATAAGTTTACTGACCAGATGCAGAAAATGGGGTGAAAAGGTTGCAGGGTTTAGGGTATAGAACAGCATAAACTGTTATGTTGTCTGTGCTTAAGGTTTTGGTCACTGCTGCCAAAAGTTCTTATATCAGTGCTATGCTGCTGTATTTGCAACGGTTTTACATCCCTGCCCGGGCAACGGCCTGCATCTCTGCCGAAACGCTGTTTGGCAGTGAATCAAGTGTTTTAGGCGTGTAAATTAAGGCAGTTAGTAAGTCAGTTAAATTTGGGCAGTTTGGGCGGTGAAAATGAGCTGCAATGCTGCAGAAAGATTATTGAATATGTTAAAGATGTAAATGTCCGGTCAAAAAGATCTTACTTTTACTGACCGGGCATTAAACTCATTTTATATCCAGCCTTTGTTTTTTTGCCTTAAAACACCGCGGTTACTTCAAAAGCACAAACTTCTTTGTCTCCGTATAATTTCCGGCTTCGATTCTTTAGAAATAAACACCGGAAGACAAACCGGAGCCGTCATATTTTATGATATGATTTCCTGTGTCCTAAAACTCATCTGAAATAACGGAAACAAGTGCACCTGTAACCTCAAAAATTTTCAGTCTGACTTTGCCGGGTGCGGGGAGTGAAAATCTGATGTTAGTAACAGGGTTAAATGAATTGGGGTAGATCTGGTAAAGTTCATATCCTTTTACCGGGTTAGCTGAGTGGCCGCTCTCATCCTCTGCAAAAGTAACGCCTCCGTTAGTGGTTTTTAACAGAAGCACTTCAAAACCTCCTATCCGGCCGGTCATCGGATCAATGAAAAACACAGAATTATAATTCCCGTTACAGAGTATGGTATCTGAAGCAGTGTATATTTTTTTTCATTTTTCGGGCTCCTTTCGGTAAAATCGGAGATCAGGAGAAATAATTATATTCCTTTGATATGCCCTAAACTAACGGATTATTTTTTTTAATGTCAATCAAAAAGAGACGAGTGATGACTTTCTCCCAGCGCTTTTACCAGAAATGTTTTTCTGTGAAACTCACAGCGTCCGTATTTACGGATTGCATCAATATGTTCTTTTGTTGGGTAGCCTTTGTTTTGAGCCCAGTTGTATTCGGGATAGATTTCATGGAGGTCTTTCATAAAATTATCCCTCACCACTTTAGCCACAATTGATGCCGCCGCAATATTGTATGATCTGGCATCCCCTCTGATGATTGTTTTTACGGGAACAGGGCAGGTGAAAGGACGGTTGCCGTCTGCAAGGATAATTGAGGGTGAGGGGGTAAGTTCAGAACAGGCTGATTTCATTGCCTTAAGCGAAGCCCTGAGGATATTCAGTTTATCAATTTCATCATTTTCAATAGTAACATGCGCAACCGATACTGCTGTTTTGAGAATTTCATCAAAGAGTCTTTCCCTTTCAGACTCAGTCAGTTTTTTTGAGTCATTGATGCCGGGTATCATGGGTCCCTCAAGAGGCATTATGACTGCAGCGGCAACAACAGGTCCGGCAAGCGGTCCGCGTCCTGCCTCATCAGTTCCGGCTAGAAAATCGTAATAGCCTGATTTCGCGATATTTCTGTCAAAGTCTATCATTGCCGATAATGATTGCCATAAGCCCGAGCAGCATAATCAGTTTGAGCAGTCCGCTCTTGCTTCTGAGGTTGCTAAGAGAATAATCGAGATTAATTGATTTGATAAAGTAAACTAATAAAGGATTTATAAAAATCATAGTGATAACGGTAAAAGATATCAAATAAATTTTTACAGCAAAGGCTGCAACAGTTGTGATAATAAGAAGAACTGCAAGGAGAGATGAAAGGAGAACAGCCTTTTTTATTCCGTACCTGTATGGGAAGGTGACCGTGCCTGTGAAAATATCGCCCCTGATATCCTCAATGTCTTTAATTATCTCACGGATAAAGTTGGTAAGAAACGCGAAAAGGAATGGGAAGACCGGAGAGTTGTAATTTGCATTAAGGGAGGCGGTATAAAAAAAGACAAAACCGGTAAAAAAAGACACAGTAATATTACCGAGCAGAATGACATTTTTCAACCGGTATGAATAAAGATATATCACTGCCCAGGAAAACGTTGCCATCAACATCTGAACCGCACCCAGATAATATGCCCCCATTATTCCTGTGAGTGAGAGCCCCAGGAAAAAAAGATACCCGTTTTTACGGGTGATAGTGCCTGCAGCCAGAGGGCGTTCCGGCCTGTTAATTCTGTCTGCATTTATGTCAAAAAGATCATTAATAACATTGCCGGCCGCTCCGATCAGCGCTGCGGAGAGTATAATAATGATGGACTCAGCAGGGTGCTCGGTAAAATATTCTCCGCCGGCAGAAATGTAAACACCGCAGAAACCAGCAAAAACTATAATCAGTATATTCAGCGGACGGATGAGTCTGAGGTAGTGCATCTGGTATAAGTAAAAAATGAAAATGTTATTAGCTTCATGCAAAATAAGAAAAAAGAGTGAGGATGGAGAAAGAACTTTGAAAAACAAGTATGCTTAATAAGCCGGATGAGCCTCCGATAATCCCGGATTCGGCGGGTACTGATTTTCAGATTCTGATATTTGCCGGAAAGCAGGTGAACACAGAGCCCGGCAACTTCAGGAAAGAAATTAATTTCTGTAAATTTTAACTCTGCCGTCATACTGACATACCACATAGCAATAATTAATTCAAAGGATAAAGAAGCTCTGTGCTTTATGTTTCAGAATTCTCTCTCATACCAAAAATTTTCCCCTGCCCTTAATGCAAAACTTTCCGGAAGCGAGGCGTGTTTTGATTATCGTAGTGAACTTATGAATCATAATTCAGCGCTCATGTAAATGAAGAGATCAAAAAAACCCTCTTACAGATTGATTTTATGAAAGTTATTGTCTAATTTTCATTACTCTTTTGCAAAATAAAATACCCTGAATTTCAGCAATAATTAATTGTTTGAATCAAGAGGTTAGTTATTACAAACAAAAAACATTATAACTGGAGAACATTTAATGGGTTCTATAAATAAACTGTTAACATCGTCAGTAGGTCAGAAACTGGTATCCGGTTTAACAGGTTTATTTCTTATTTCTTTTCTCGTGGTTCATCTTAGTGGTAATTTTCTTCTCTTCAAGGGAGATAACGGGGCTGCATTTAATGCATACTCGCACTTTATGTCAACCAACATACTGATCAGAGCACTGGAAATAGGCCTCGTAATCGGCTTTCTTCTTCATATTTACATTGGTGTGAAACTTTACTTTCAGAATAAAGCCTCCCGCCCAACAAACTACGATAAAGTAAGCTGGCAGGAAAATACAAATGTTTTCGCTAGAACAATGTTCTGGAGCGGAATACTGATTTTTGTTTTCCTGATTATTCATCTCAGAAGTTTTTTTGGTCTTCACAGATTTGGTGATCCGGGTGATGAGACAATGTTTGAAACGGTAAAATATGCTTTTCAAAATCCCATATATTCGGGTTTTTATGTTTTCTCAATGATTCTGCTCGGTTTCCATCTTAATCACGGATTTCAGAGTGCTTTTCAGACTATCGGCCTTATGGGATTCAAATTCGGAAAAACAGTTAAAGTTTTAGGGACGCTTTTTGCGATAATCGTTCCGGTGTTGTTTGCCACTATGCCGCTATATTTTTTATTCGGAGGTAAGTAATTATGGTTTTAGATTCTAAAGTCCCGGCAGGGCCCATAGAAAGTAAGTGGACTAATCACAAGTTTGGCCTCAAACTGGTTGCCCCGTCAAACAGAAGAAAGTATTCTGTTATTATTGTGGGTACCGGTCTTGCAGGCGCATCCGCCGCCGCAACTCTTGGCGAACTTGGTTACAACGTAAAAGTATTTTGTTTTCAGGATTCCGCAAGGCGCGCACACAGTGTTGCAGCTCAGGGCGGAATTAACGCAGCAAAAAATTACAGAAACGACGGCGACAGCATTTTCCGTCTCTTTTACGATACTGTAAAAGGGGGAGATTTCAGAGCCCGTGAAGCTAATGTTTACCGTCTAGCCGAACTCAGCGTAAACATAATTGACCAGTGCGTTGCTCAGGGTGTCCCTTTTGCACGTGAATACGGCGGATACCTTGATAACAGATCGTTCGGAGGTGCGCAGGTATCAAGAACATTTTATGCCAGAGGTCAGACAGGTCAGCAGCTTCTGCTCGGAGCTTACTCCGCACTTGCAAGACAGATCGGCTCAAAACAGGTTGAATATTACCCCCGCACTGAAATGCTCGATCTCGTAATGATTAACGGCAAGGCCAGAGGAATTGTCACAAGAAACCTGGTGACAGGTAAAATAGAATCACACGTGGCCGATGCGGTTGTTTTGGCCACCGGAGGTTACGGTAACGTTTTTTATCTTTCGACAAACGCCAAAGGTTCAAACGCCACGGCAATATGGCGCGCTCACAAAAAAGGCGCTTTGTTCGGAAATCCTTGCTTTGTTCAGATTCACCCCACCTGTATTCCCGTAAAAGGGGAGTATCAATCAAAGCTTACACTCATGAGCGAAAGCTTAAGAAACGACGGCCGCGTATGGGTTCCTAAGGCAAAAGGGGATAAGAGACATCCCGGCCAGATACCCGAGAATGAGAGAGATTATTATCTTGAAAGAGTATATCCCTCATTCGGTAACCTCGTTCCCAGAGACGTTGCCTCAAGAGCAGCCAAAAAGGTCTGCGATGAAGGCAGGGGTGTGGGTTCATCAGGACAGGCGGTTTATCTCGATTTTGCTGACTCCATTAAGAGGCTCGGTAAAGATAAGATCAAAGAGCGTTACGGAAACCTCTTTGATATGTATCATGAAATTACAGATGAAAATCCTTACGAAGTTCCGATGAGGATTTTCCCTGCCGTTCACTATACAATGGGCGGCCTCTGGGTTGATTACAATCTTATGTCAAACCTGCCGGGCCTCTTTGTACTGGGTGAGGCAAACTTCTCTGATCACGGTGCAAACAGATTAGGAGCAAGCGCTCTGATGCAGGGCCTTGCCGATGGTTACTTCGTGATTCCGTCAACAATCGGCGGATATCTTGCAGGTGAAAGCTTTGAAAAAGTTGATACCTCACATGATGCCTTCAAAACCGCAGAGAACGAAGTTAAGGAAAGAATAAACAAACTTCTTTCAATCAACGGTAAGGAAACCGTTGATTATTACCACAGAATGCTCGGAAAGATCATGTGGGATAATGTCGGCATGGCGCGCAATGAACCCGGTCTTAAAGAAGCGATCGCTAAAATAAGAGAGCTGCGTGATGAGTTCTGGCAGAACGTTAAGGTTCTTGGCGAGGGCGAAGAAGTTAACCAGTCGCTCGAGAAAGCGGGCAGGGTTGCAGATTTCCTTGAACTGGCTGAACTTATGGCGCAGGATGCTCTTCACAGGCGAGAATCATGCGGCGGGCACTTCAGAGAAGAATCACAGACCCCTGAAAACGAAGCCCTCCGTGATGATGAAAACTTTGCCTACGTTGCTGCGTGGGAGTATCAGGGAGAAGGAAAGGATGAGGTGCTTCATAAGGAACCACTTACTTTTGAATATGTGAAGTTAACTCAAAGAAGTTATAAATAGGAAGGAGTTAAGGATGAATTTTACTCTTAAAGTATGGCGTCAGGCTAATGCAAAGGCTAACGGTGAGTTCAAAACGTATAAAGTTAACGGCATAACCGATGATACATCTTTTCTCGAGATGCTCGATATCCTCAATGAGGATCTGATCAGAAAGAATGAAGAGCCGATAACATTTGATCATGACTGCCGCGAAGGTATCTGCGGATCCTGCAGTCTTTACATTAACGGAAGACCCCACGGTCCGAAAAATCTGGTCACGACCTGCCAGCTTTTCATGAGAAGCTTCAAGGACGGGGAAACCATCACCATTGAACCTTTCAGGGCAAAACCTTTCCCTGTTCTGAAAGACCTGATGGTTGACCGCTCGGCATTTGACCGTATAATTCAGGCAGGCGGATTCATTTCGGTAAGCACTGGCTCGGCCCCCGATGGAAACAGCATCCCAATTCACAAGGATGTTGTAGAAGAGGCGATGGATGCAGCTCAGTGCATCGGATGCGGCGCCTGTGTTGCAGCATGTAAAAATGCCTCGGCTATGCTTTTTGTTTCAGCCAAGGTATCACATCTGGGTCTTCTGCCCCAAGGCAAAGTGGAAAGGCATGAACGTGTGCTCAACATGGTTGCTCAGATGGATAAAGAGGGGTTTGGTTCGTGTACTAACACTTATGCCTGCGAAGCCGAGTGCCCGAAAGGAATATCAGTCACAAATATTGCAAGGCTCAACAGAGAGTTTCTTGCAGCAACCTTCAGCTGATTTCCTGAGAATTAAACATGTTAAGCGGATGGAGCGCCCCTCTTTCCGCTTTTCTTTTATATTAAGTGCCTGATAAATTGCCTCATTAAGCCAAAAATTGGGATAAATCCATTATTTTTGTTATTCATTATTCTGTCAACACTTCTAACTTATTACACTGCTGATGTACCAGAAAAAAATAGACAGTATTAAGGAATCTGCAACTGCAATAGTGTCTGCGTTTCCTGAACAAATACCTTTCAGAGATTTTCTGAAATCTGAAATTCACCCTGCCGTAAAAAAATACGTTGCAGCAGATCTCAGGCTCAGAATTTTTAATGAAAGAAGATTTTTATACGAGAACTCACGCTTCAGTTACGATGACGGCGTGGTTAAGATTCTTCTTAATAAGATTGATAACCGGCTTGAAGAGTGTTATGTCTTTCAGAAGGAGACTCTCCAGAGATCGGTTAATCTCGGAATCTATTTTAATGCCTCGTACATCATAAGACCTGTTAAGACTATTCAGAGGCTTATTTTTTCAACTCAGGCAGAGCGGAGCCTCAATGAAATTGAATACTGGCTGGAGCATGTTTACTATTATCCTTTTATTATTAAGGGGCTTATCAGTAATCTCAAAAAGGGCGGAAATAAAAAAGCCGATACACATCTTTTTGAGAGAGCGGCTCACACAGTTCTTTCCGATCTTAATGAACAGCACGCACAGCAGTTCATGACCGAAGCGCTTGATTCCCTTTATGATTTTACCGGTGAGACCGATTCAGAAATTGAAATCACCCTGATAAAGACTCTTCTTGAGGAGTGCGGATTACAGGAATATGTTTCAATTCTGAATAATCTTCCATTCACTTATTTCAATAAACTGCTCGGTAAATCTGAATTAAGAAAACTGATCCTTGGCGGCGGTGAATCAACCGTAATGCCTGCTCCGGAATTTCATCCCGATCTTTTTTCAGTTCAGGAGCCCGAAGTTAAAAAAATTACAGCCGAATCGCTTTTCGGCAGCTCATCCGTGCAGCCTGAGGCTTCAGAAAACACAGTGAGCCGGGCAAATTCTAAAGAAATCTTGCGTGTGAGTGAGGAATCTAAACAGGAAACAGAGCCGAGGAAAGATGACCTGTTTCTTAACGGACTTTACAATAAGAAAAAGGTTGTTTTTGAGGATGTGCCTAAAAATACGGGGTCTCACGAAACAACTGAAGAAAGCAGGATAACAGATGATGTGCTCCCGCTATTCAGCGGAGATGATGCTTCTCAATTGCAGACTCCCGAAGAAACTGTTCAGGCTGAAAATAAATTTACCGGTTATCAATCACGGTCTGATCGTCATATTGAGTCAGGCAGGAAGAGGGATATCTTTACTTACTTCAGCGAAGATGAAGCCCTGAAAATTATTGAAGTGATATTTAACGGTGACAACTCTGATTTCTTCGACACTATAAACAGGATTGAAGCAAAATCGTCATACGAAGAGGCTTTGGAAATTGCATCACTGGCAATTAAAAGAGCGGGAATCAGTGAAAGCAATAAAAACGCAAAGATGCTTACTGCCAAGGTAAAAAAGTTTTTCGAAGGGAATTAGATGTTTATTGATCAGGTAGAAATTGATGTGGAATCAGGCAGAGGCGGTAACGGGGCAGTTGCTTTCAGACGCGAAAAATATGTCCCGAAAGGCGGTCCTTCCGGGGGAAACGGAGGCATGGGTGGTAACGTTATATTTGTAACCGATAATAACCTTTCGACCCTCATAGATCTCAGATACAAAAGATATTATAAAGCCGATGATGGTGATCCCGGAGGAACGGGTCTTAAGGATGGTAAAAACGGATCGCACATTTACATTAAGGTACCTCCGGGTACGATACTTAAGGAGCGTGAAACAGGGGAAATTCTGTATGATCTTGATCAACCCGGAATGGAAATAGTACTCTGCCGCGGCGGCAAAGGGGGTAAAGGTAATTCAAATTTTGCAACGCCGACCCAGAGAACCCCGCGTTATGCGGAAAAGGGGAGACCGGGTGAGCGTATTAATCTGATCCTTGAGCTCAAACTGCTGGCAGATGTGGGGCTGGTTGGCTTCCCTAATGCCGGTAAATCTACTTTTATATCATCGGTTTCGGAGGCAAGACCAAAGATAGCTGATTATCCTTTTACAACACTCGAGCCTAATCTCGGCATTGTGAGGTATAAGGAATTCAATTCATTCACGGTTGCCGATATACCAGGTATTATTGAGGGTGCCCATCAGGGTAAGGGTCTGGGACTTAGATTTCTCAGACATATTGAAAGAACCAAGATCCTTCTGTTTCTCATAGATATCACCTCTGCGGATCCGAAAAAGGATTATTCGGTTCTGGCGAAAGAGCTTAAAAAGTTCAGCAGCGAGCTTGCGGAGAAGGAACGTATTATATGTTTCAGCAAAAGTGATCTGATTGAACCTGAAGAGGCTCAGAAACTCAGGAAGACTAAATTCAGGGGTTATAAAGGCAGCGTTTTTGTGATTTCATCGGTTACCCGAAGCGGGCTTGAAGAACTGACCGATATACTTTGGCAGACTATTAATAATAAAAATAAAAGGAGTGATAATGCAGAGATATAAAAATTTCTTTGCCGGTTTTATGCTGGTTGTTTCCGTTGCTTATTTTACAGCCTGCAGCGGACTCGGAATCAATCTCTTTTCTGATAAAGATGATGTAAACCTCGGAGAGCAGGTTCATCAGGAAATTATGAAAGATCCTCAGGAGTATCCCATCTTCACCGGAGATCCTTCGATAAAGCAGTACATCAAAGAGAGAATCTTTGATCACATTCTGGCCTCCGAAAAGATCGAAAAAAGAGGTATCTACAATTATCAGATGGAAATCATTGATAAGAGGGATGTTCTTAATGCATTCGCTATCCCGGGAGGAAGAATTTATCTTTATACCGGTCTGCTCAAGTATCTTGACAGCGAGGCAGCTCTTGCCGGTGTCATCGGACACGAGATTGCACATGCAGAACGCAGGCATGCCACTCAGAGAATGACCACTCAGTACGGTGCTTCCATGCTGCTGAGCCTGGTTCTTGGTCAGAACCCCGGTGAAATTGCCAAGATTGCTGCTAATCTTTTTGTAGGTCTTTCACTTCTTTCAAACAGCCGCGCTAATGAAGATGAAAGCGATCAGTACTCGATGGAATATCTGAAAAGCACCAGGTATTATCCCGGCGGCGTAAAATTCTTTTTTGAAAAAATGCAGGCAGAGGGTCTGGTAGGTTCAGGATCACCCGGTCTGCAGACATTCCTTTCAACTCATCCTGATCCCGTTCAGAGAATTGCGACAACCAACCAGAGACTGCAGCAGATGGGTTTCCCTGTTTACAGCTATACGGATAACGGCGAAGGTACCTTCAAAGCAGAATACAAACAAAACATTTTAGATAAACTGAGATAATATGAGGAATTTATTATCACTTATCACGGCGCTGATTCTGTTTCCCGGCTCCCCGGTCTTTACTCAGATTCAGCTTCTTACCCCTGAAAATCTCTGGAAAACTCAGAGAGTGGGTGTGCCTGTCATCTCTCCCGATAAAAATCTTCTGGCTTACACCGTCACGAAATTTAATATAGATGAGAACAAGGGATATACAGATATTTACATCTATAATACCGTTAATGCCACATCAAAAAGGCTCACAACACATAAAGCAGGTGAATCATCACCTCAGTGGAGTCCTGACGGTAAAAAGATCTCCTTTCTCTCTAAACGTGAAGATGATGAAAGATCTCAGATATATCTCATTCCCGTTGACGGCGGTGAAGCCGAAAGATTAACAGAGGCCCCGATGGGCGTGTCATCCGTTAAGTGGGACCCCACAGGAAACTACATCTGGTTCGCCTCCAAGACAATAAAGGGTCTTGAGAATGATCCCGAAACTCTTAAAAAAGAAATAAAAAAGAAAAAAGATTCAAAAGTAAGTGCAAAGGTTACTGAAAACAGGTTCTACCGTTACTGGGATAATTTCCTTACCGAAGATTATGTGACTCATCTTTTCAGGGTTGAAGTATCAACCGGAAAAATTGAGAATATGACCCCGGGTTTGGATAAGATTACTTCTGCCGATGGCGGATCAATAGATTATGATATCTCACCCGACGGAACATTGGTGATTCTTGCACTTAATTCAACCCTGCCTCCTTATAAGGATCCGCTGAACATGGATCTTTATATGATGAAAACTTCTGAACCCGGGGTTATGAAAAACATAACCGCCGATAATGCCGCAGATGACGGCTCACCTGAATTCACTTCAGACGGTAAATCGTTTTATTATGTACGCACCCTGAATCCGAAGATGGTATCCGAGAATGCCAAAATAGCCAGATATGATATAATGTCAGGTAAAATCACGGGTATCACCGATAATATGGACCTTTCGATCTCTTCATTTAAAGTTAGCGAAGACGGCAGTAAATTCTACTTTGTGACAGATCTGACCGGCAGAGTGCCCGTTTTTGAGATGAAAAGTGACGGGTCAGGGCTGAAGGTTCTTTACTTTGACGGAGTAAATACGCTCCCCGCGGAAGGTAAAAATAAAATATTCTTCACGAATCAGAGGTTTACTTATCCCGCAAAGATTGTGGAACTAGGCAGCGGAAGCACTGAGCTTAAAACTCTCTTTGATCCCAATAAAGAGTGGTTAGACAGTATTAAATTCGGAAAGTCCGAAGAGTATTACTTCAGGGGTGCCGATGGTGATTCCGTTCAGATGTTCGTTATTTATCCGCCTGATTTTGATCCGGCAAAAAAATATGGTCTTCTGCATCTTGTTCATGGCGGTCCTCATGGCGCTTTCACTGATGACTTTCATCCGAGATGGAATGCCCAGGCATTTGCTGCCATGGGATACGTTGTTGCAATGGTCAATTTTCATGGCTCAACCGGTTTCGGTGAGTACTTCGCAAACTGTATAGTTGGTGCCCACGGAGATAAACCATTTACAGATATGACGCTCGCCACAGATTTCCTTCTGGAAAAATTCCCCTTTATTGATAAAAACAGGCTTTCTGCGGCAGGAGGAAGTTACGGCGGATATCTGGTTAACTACATGGCAGGAAATACCGACAGGTTTGCGGCACTCGTATCTCACGCAGGTGTGTTTAACTTCGGCGGTCAGTTTGCATCAGACATGACTCATTTCAGAGAACTCGCCTATAACGGCGCTCCCTGGTATGAGACCGATCAGATGGAAAAATACAGTCCGCATAAGTTTGCAAAGAACTTAAAGACACCTATGCTCGTGATACATGGTGAAAAGGATTACCGTGTTGTGGTTACCCAGGGTCTTGAACTTTACGGTATCCTCACCGGCAAAGGTGTTCCTGCCAGACTCTTGTATTATCCTGATGAAAACCACTGGATACTTCAGCCTCAGAACTCAATTTTTTGGTACAAGGAAATTAAAAACTGGCTTGAGAGATTTTTAAAATGAGTTTTGAAAAATTTCGGGAATAGCTTATATTTATTATCTGTTTTTGAAAATTGTGGCGGGGTAGCTCAGTAGGTTAGAGCAATGGAATCATAATCCATGTGTCGGGGGTTCGAATCCCTCCCCCGCTACCACAGAATTAAAACCCTTATATCCTCAGATGTAAGGGTTTTTTATTTTTAAAGGTAGTGATATTATTCATCCGCTTTCATAATTGCAGTTAAAACCGAAGGAAATTTGGATGGTTGAAATACTTTGGCTGAAGCCGGGGGAAACAGATAAAAATGCGGATAACATATTATAATATAATGATATTGCAGGTATCGGAGGTATTCCTTTTGATGAGATTGTTCATATTAACCCTCTTGATCTGCTTTAATTTCAGGATCGGAATATTTTAAGAATATGCTTTTATTTGTATTGTAACTATCCATGTTTTAGAATCAGGACATTAATGAGCAAACTGAAAATAGTGATCACCGGCGGAGCCGGATTTATAGGGAGTCATATCGCCGAGTACTGGGCAGAGCAGGGGGCAGAAGTTCATATTATCGATAATCTCAGGTCCGGTTACGAAAAAAACTTTTCACATATCAATGATGTGATATTCCATCAGGGCAGCATCACTGAAAGGAGTGTGGTTGAAAAAGCTATGGAAGGGGCTGATTATGTGCATCATCTGGCGGCACTTATCTCTGTGCCTGAGTCGGTTCTGAATCCCAGGCTCTGTGTTGACATTAATATTCAGGGACTTTTGAATGTGCTGGAGGCTGCACGGGATAATAAAGTTAAAAAGCTTATCCATATCTCTTCGGCAGCGGTCTATGGCGATAGCCCCGTATCACCAAAATCGGTAAGGATGCGTCCCGTCCCCAAAACCCCTTACGGCATCACAAAGCTTGATGGCGAGTATTATCTCAGTCTTTTCACAAGAGAATACGGAATGAAAACTACATCGTTAAGGTGCTTCAATGTATTCGGCCCGAGGCAGGACCCCAAGAGTCAGTATGCTGCAGCCATTCCGATGTTTGTGCGTCAGGCACTGCTCGGAGAAGAGATCATTATTTTCGGTGACGGTGAACAGACGAGGGATTTTGTGTATGTGAAAGATGTTGTTCATGCCAACATCCTTGCAGTTACAAGCGATATATCTGACGGGGTATTCAATGTGGGGTGTCAGAAACGGATCTCAATAAATCATCTGGCTGAGCTGATCATAGATATAACGGGAAGCAAAAGCAGAATTGTACATAAACCGGAACGATTAGGCGATATTAAACACAGTATTGCTTCTATCAGTGAGACTAAAAAAGCACTCGGTTATAAACCACAGTATAAACTCATTGACGGACTTAAACTTACAATAAATTATTTTGCAGAACAAATTGAAAAGAAAAATCATGAGCTACATTAAAGTGTTTACGGGATTCTTCTTTATTCTGATTCTGAGTGTTTTTGTAGAAGGTCAGACAAAGAATCAACCTGAAAAAAGGGTTTTTTCAGGGAATTTTTCCGCCGGGGTGAATCTTAATTATCTTACCTATTTCCCGGAGGGATTTGACAGCAGCAAAGAATATCCCCTTATTCTCTTTCTTCATGGCTCCGGTGAAAGAGGGAGCGATCTTTCACTTGTCAGAAAACACGGACTCCCGAAGGAGATTGATAACGGGCGTAAGGTTCCGGCGATTGTAATTGCTCCTCAGTGTCCCGAGAATAAGAGATGGAGAACTTACGAACTCGCCGCACTGATGGATTATGTGGAATCGTTGTATAAAATTGATAAATCAAGGGTCTATGTCACAGGTCTGAGTATGGGCGGATCGGGTACCTGGAGATTTGCAGCAGAATTTCCTGACCGTGTGGCAGCTATTATTACAATGTGTGCATACGCTGAGCCTCATACTGCATATCAGATTGCTGATATTCCCGTATGGGTATTCCATGGAACAGCTGATGACATTACTCCGTTTGACGTGTCAGAGAGAATGGTGAAAAAACTTCAGGAAATAGGAGGGAATGTTAAATTTACGATATACGAGGGTGCTGATCATAATATCTGGGAGCGTACATATGCTAATGATGAAATTTACACATGGCTTTTTGCTCAAAGAAAAAAGTAAGGATTCAGTAAGAGTTTACCCTATCACCCTGATTTTTTCAGTATTATGAAACTTAAAAAAGCGCTGACTGACTTTACTTTAAGCAGTCAGCGTTTAATTTTCATTTCTTCAAAAAATGTGATGGCTGAACCGGCAATGGCTCAACCCTGAAAAATCCGGTTTCAGAGATCTGCTCTGCCGGTATATACCCTTCCGAATTCATCAATTGCTTCAAAGGTGACACTTTTTTCACTTCCTGTCACCGGAATCCTGAAAAGATGAGAATTTCTTCCCGGTTCAACCCAAGTATGTTTCTCGGGAATCTTATTACCAAGGAAAAGAGTGGTGGTCTCAGGATCAATTCCGGTGTACTTTTCAGGTTTCACTTTATCTGTGCCGTTAATAAATGCGTTTATCTGCCATTTCTCTGATGCAGCCCAGATATTGGCAGCTACAAATTGTGACCCTTTTTCATCTTTATCCCTGAATATTCTCATCTGGTAAGAAGCATCCTTACCTGTTGACTTATATCTTCTTTTAATTGCGGAACCGTCAACTTCATAAACACCGTAACCGTTAGGAGTACCATCAGAGCATTCATTTGCCGTCCACCACGCTCCGCATACTGCACCGGTTACATGTATCTCGTTTCGTCCTTCAAAGAAGTAGTCACTTTCATGCATGTGCCCGCTGATAAACGTAGTTTCATATTCACTTACAAGATCATAAACGAGTTCTCTGTTTGCGACAACAACTTTGGGGTGCGGTGATTTTTCTCCTTCATTCAGATGCTGCCTTGTATAAATCGGAATATGAGTGAATATCACGAGCCTGCGGCCTTTTTCGATGAAGGATAAGTCGTTTTTGAGCCAGGTAAGCTGTCTGTAATCAATATATCCCATATAATCGCCAAACCAGAATACATCGTTCAGGACAATGTAATGCACCTCGCCGACATTAAAAGAGTAATATTCGGGACCGAAGAAATCAGAAAACACTCCCCAGGCTTTTTCATTGACTTTTTCTTTATGATCAACATCATGGTTGCCAACTACCTGAAAGAAAGGTATCCCCGATGATCCCACATTCTCAACATATCCGGGAAACAGGTTGTGCCTGTCAAACACAATATCCCCGCAGCCAACCCCGAACTGAATCCCGCCGTTTGCAGCTATCTCTTTTCTGAGATCAGGAATTGATTCATTTGCAAAGCGTTCCATATCCGCATCATCTATCATCTGGGGATCGGCCAGATTATAAAATACATGTTTAGTACCGTCTGATCCCGATCTTGTAAGAGTAAAATCTGCTCTCAGATCTCCGTTTGCCGGTGAATTTTTAAGATCTTTGTAAAAAAAGGATAAGCCTTTTTCTGATACAGGAATTCCGTAACCCGAAGGAACCGAAACAAACACAAATCTCGTACCGTGCTGAGAAGTGAGGGAATAACTGCCGTCTGATTTTGTTGCAATACAATTCACACCGTCTGAAACAACCACACCGCTCAAAGGTCTTTTACCGTCTGAAACCACACCACTGATACGGAAGCAATCCTGCGGAACGGCGGGATTACTAAATTGTCTGTAAGGTCGGGCAATTATATTCTCTGCTGCGGTAAGCAGGGAGATTGCAGAAAGGCTGCGGATAAAATTTCTTCTGTTCATAAAATCTTTCCTATGTTTTCCCTAAAATAGGAAATAACGGGTATATAAATATGTATTTACAGAAATTTAATTTCAGGGGAGAAAAGTCTGGGGGGATTTGGGGGCTCTATAGTATCAGCCCCCGATTAAAATACTTCTTAGCCTTTTACAATCTGAACATCTGCAAAAATTCTGACTTCGTCACTGACAACAACACCGCCGGCTTCTGTTACTGCATTCCACATGAGTCCGTATTCTTTTCTGTTTACTTTACCGTTAAGAGTAAAACCTGCTTTTGTATTTCCGTAAGGATCAACCACTAATCCGCCGTACTCAACATTTAGAACAACATCTTTTGTAGTTTCTTTAATTGTGAGTTTGCCATGGAGTTTGTAGTTCTCAGCATCAACTTTTTCCATACCCGTTGATTCAAATTTAATAACGGGATATTTTTCGGCTTCAAAAAAATCAGCACTTCTTAAGTGGGCATCTCTCTGCTCGATTCCTGTGTTAACCGAATTAACATCAATCTCAAAGCTGATCTGTGCTGTTGAAAAATCATCTCCCTCAGTTGTGACTGATCCTTTGTAGGAGGAGAAGGTTCCGGTTACGTTTGTGATCATAAGGTGCTTTACTTTGAACTGAATTTCAGAATGTGCGTTATCAAAACTCCATGACTGTGACATTTAATCCTCTTTAGTTTAGTTAGATATTCTATAAATGTGTAGTAACAATAAATGTATATACAAGTAATACAATATATTTATTCATTTAGTTCCTGGTAAGAGAAAAAAATGTAAAAATTTTTTTGTTAGAGTAAAAAGATGAGTTGTGAGGTGTATAACCAGTCGGGTGAACCTTCACCCTACTGGTTATACCAGCGCAATGACTTGGTGATGAGAATTATAGATAATTTTAAATATCTATTTAGTGTTGAATAATATTTATGCATTAATCTGGTAATAATCATACAGAATCATAAAACAGGGTTACCGAAAATTGATGAAAAAAGGGAGATTG
>CAYPMQ010000012.1:0-22713 GCA_964411625.1 uncultured Ignavibacteriaceae bacterium | reverse complement strand
TGTCTGGTCGGATTGTATTCAAGATTTGTATTTTTAACCCTGATTGCTGTTACTATAAATGGCGCTGTCATGTTTCTCGTCATAAAAGATGATGTTTATTTCAGGAATTCTTACATAAGGAAATTATTTGCTCCCGGAATGTTTTTACTCGTTTTGGGCCTTCTTCTGGAGCCTTTTGAGGGAGGAATAAAAAAAGACCACTCTACAATGAGCTACTATATGCTCACCTCCGGTCTGGCTGTTTTTATGATCACCGGGTTTACCATGATCACAGATTATCTGAAAAAGCCGGGAATGCTGAAATTACTCATTGATAACGGTCAGAATCCCATGCTTGCTTACGCCGGAGGAACAAACCTGCTTGCTCCGCTGGCCGGACTGCTCTATATAGATATGTTTCTTGGAGAGTTACTGAACACTCCATGGCTGGGGGCTTTAAAAGGTTTAATACTCACTCTGCTGCTTGCTTATATAGTAAAATTGTTTACCAGGTATAAAGTATACTGGAGAACTTAATTGAAGCACTCTTCCTGACACGGGAACCACGTAAAGTTTATGTTTATTTAGTCTAAATCACATGTTTTGATTGATATGCTGATTACATTTGAAGAAATTTTGAGAAATATTCACAGGAAATATGGCAGAGTATTTTACACTGACTGATGCAGGCAAAGTCCGTAAAGCCAACGAGGATTACATCAGTACTGCACAGACCGATAACGGAGTTTTGCTGGTTGTATGCGATGGACTAGGTGGTCTTCAGGGAGGTGAAATAGCCTCATCTCTTGCGGCTGAAACTTTAACTCGTGAATTCAGATTAACATCAACCATTGAGGAGCCATACAGGTTTCTGTATGATTCTATTGAAAAAGCAAATCAGGCACTGAGGGATTTTCTAACTGATCATCCTGATTATGAAGCGATCGGGACAACAATCGTTGCGGCATTTATCCGTAATGATGAACTTTACATAGCCCACGTTGGTGACAGCAGGGCATATCTGATGAAAAGGGAAATACTGATTATGCTTACTAAAGACCATTCGACGGTGCAGGAGCTCATAGATATGGGGCTTTTAAAACCTGAACAAGCTTTTAATCATCCGCAAAAAAATCTGATCACAAGATCACTTGGCGATCCCATATCCAATCAGCCCGATATCACAGGCCCGATAAAATTATCTGAAGGAGATAAAGTTTTTTTATGTACCGACGGAGTTACCGCACACCTCAAAGATCGGGAACTGGTGAAATTTCTCTCTCTTAAAAATCATGATAAAATATGTGATAAAATTCTTGCTGCCTGTCTTAAAAAGGGAGGCATTGATAACATATCAATGATCTGCTATATCTGCTGAGTCCGGTGAGAAACTTTTCAATCATAAAAAGGGCAGTATTGTCTTTCCGCCCTTTTCACTTTAAAGCCCTTCGGTGTAATTTTTAATTGAATCAAGAAGCATTTTGATATAGTAATAGTTATTTGCAGCTCCCCACGGTTTCATAAAAACTGCCCTCATAGCAGTAAAATTTATACCTTTGGGAATTTCAAGCCCTTTGATTACCCGTTTAGCCACAGGTGCGGGAGAAACAAATTTTGAAAGAATAAAAGGTGCTTCCTGATTTTCAACGCTGAATTCATGATAGATCTTCAATGTTTTTTCATTTATTACTTCACCCGTTAACCCCGGATCATCAGCATAAAAAGTGCAGATGTCAAGATCAGGAATGTTAAAATTTTTCAGATGGCGGCTTTCCTCAATACCCCTGCTGAAATATTCAGCCTGATTTAAGCAACTGCTTACTACTTTCCCCACACCCGCTGAGTTCGGGGGCATTACCTTGTAGGTGAGCCAGCATGCAGAAGCCATGGCGCCTGGTCTTGATCCTTCGAGAGAGAACATTCCTATGTTTGGCTTATCCAGCTGGTGATATGTATAAGGAGCGGTATTGAGAATTATTTTTCTGAGCCTTTCATCTTTATATAATACAGCACCTGCACCGTAAGGCAGCAGTCCGTGTTTATGCGGATCAATCGTAATTGAATCTGATTTACTGATAAGTTTAAGCTGGCGGTAAAGATAATCATTATTTATCCCGCTTGCATCACGTGTCATAACCTTGTAATTCTCATCCAGAATGGCAGCTCTTACAAAACCACCGTATGCAGCATCAAGATGAAGATGAAAATCATATTTATCTCTGAGTCTGAGAATTCCTTCAAGGTCATCCACACTTCCGGTTCCCGTTGATCCTACATTACCGACCACCATCAGAACTTTTTCTTTTTTCAGGAATTTTTCAAGCAGATTCAGATCCATCCTGAAGTTTTTATCCACCGGGATTTCTGCATAATTTTTAATGCCGAGTATGCCGCATATTCTTTTCCACGAATAATGAGAAACCTCTGAAAAGAGGACATGTCCTTTTTTATAATAATCCCTGACCGCCCATAACGCTTCAAGATTTGCAAGGGAGCCGCCGCTGGAAAGATGTCCCCACCCTTTTTTGTAACCGCAAAGTTTAAGAAGTGTATCAGTTACTTCCATCTCCATGTCAGTGGTGACAGGTCCGCCTTCGTAAGCATGATTGTTGGGATTAGACATCATAAATGCCAGATAACCGAGTATGGCTGTGATCGGGGGATCCTTAAGCATCTGCGCATTATATCTCGGATGAAAATAGGGTAGATTTTTATCATGACGAGCTAACAGCTCACTGAACGCCCTCTCAAAACTTTCCCTGAAATCATCGGTTTCAGGCAGTTGCAGCGGCTGATCTCCGGGATGGAAAGACTGCCGCCAGCCGGCATGGTGGTTAAGGAGCGTATCAATATGACTTTTCAGAAATTCAATATTTTCAGCTTTCGGTCCTATAAACATATCTGCCTCTTAAAAAAAATGCCGGCAAAACCGGCAGTTCAGAATTATTTTTCAGTTACACAGTGAGTTCGTCAAGAAGACTTTTCACACTTTCAAGAATATAGTCAATCTGAGTATCAATCCTCTTTCCGGTTTTTCTCAGTTTAAGTTCAACTTTACCATCTTTGAGGCCCTTTTCACCAACTATAACCTGAAGCGGCATTCCGAGCAGATCGGCATCTTTAAATTTGAAACCTGCACCTGCTTCAACCCGGTCATCAAAGAGAACATGATATCCTGCATCCGAGAGCAAATTGTATATTTTCTCAGAAGCAATGGCAACATTGTCCTTCTTCATATTCAGACCAAGAAGGTGAATATCAAAAGGTGCCAGCGCCTTACTCCAGACTATTCCGTTTTCATCATGTTCCTGCTCTATTGCACATGCCATGACCCTTTCAACGCCTATTCCGTAGCTGCCCATAATAATCGGTTTCTCGTTGCTGTTTTCATCTGTGAACATCGCACCCATGGCTTCGGAATACCTTGTTCCGAGCTTGAAAATGTGACCCAGTTCAATTGCAGGGAAGACACCAAGTGCAGTGCCGCATTTCGGACATTCTTCACCGCTTCTCACTATCCTGAAATCTGCATACTCCGCATTTGCCACATCACGCATAAAATCAATTCCACCGATGTGATAATCATTTTTATTTGCACCGCTGTACATATTATTTGCATTCATAATTCTGTAATCGGCATAAATCCTGCCCTTAAACCCCAGAGGACCAATTGAACCTGCATCTGCTCCCGTAATTTCCATAAGTTCTTCAGGATGCGCGGGACGAACTTCCTCACCCAGTACTTTCTTAAGCTTGGTTTCGTTAACCTCATCATTACCCATCATCAGTATCAGAACAGGCTGGCCGGAAGCGATGTAAACTCTTGATTTTGCACATTCAGATTCATCAATTTTCAGAAACCCGCATAGCTCATCAATTGATTTTACATTGGGGGTATGAATTTCATAAACTTCTTTTGATACTTCATCACGACGCTTTCCGGAGGCATTAGAGGTGGCAACTTCAACATTTGCTGCATAACCGCAGTGCTCACAGTAAGCAACGGTATCCTCACCTGCTTCAGATTTCACCATGAATTCTTCTGATCCGCTTCCGCCCATTGCACCTGATGAGGCACCAACAATAAAGAATTTAAGACCGCATCTGTTAAAAATCTTCTTATAGGCCTCTTCGTGTGCCTTGTATGAAATATGCAGCCCCTCTTCTGAAATATCCATTGAATATGAATCTTTCATAAGGAACTGTCTGCCTCTGATGACACCGCTTCTGGGTCTGGGTTCATTTCTGAATTTCGTCTGAATCTGATACCAGATCTGAGGCATGTCTTTATATGAATTTACAACCTTTCTGGCGTGGTAAGTTATAATTTCTTCATGTGTGGGAGCGAGTATGTAATCACGGTTCTTAACGTGGAACATGGTGTCACCAATGCTTCCACACGGGAAGTTTCTTCCCAGATTTCCCGGGGATTCAGAGCAGGCAGATGAAATTCCTGACCGCCTATGGCATCCATTTCTTCCCTGATTATTTCAGTGATTTTTTTAACTACCCTGTATCCCAGCGGTAGGAAGGAATATATACCTGCGCCGAGTGATCTTATATACCCGGCTCTCAGCATAAGTACATGGCTGGCAACAACCGCATCGTTCGGAACTTCCTTAAGTGTAGGGATAAATAATTTGCTTTGTCTCATTTATAAAAGTTTTCCTGATTTTAGATTCGTTTTTCTGTTCTGCTTAAAAATGTTCTGATTATCTCATCGTTTGAGCTCATCAGTTCCTTAGGTGTTCCGGTAAAGTGAATCCGGCCCTCATGCACCATTGCTACCCGATCGGCCACAATCTCCACGCTCAGCATATCGTGAGTAACTACAATTGAAGTCACATTTAATTTGCCCGCAAGCTCCCTGATGAGATTATCTATTGACTCTGACATTATAGGATCAAGTCCGGTTGTAGGCTCGTCATAAAGAATATACTTGGGATTTGTGATAAGTGCCCTGGCAAGACCGACTCTTTTTTTCATACCCCCGGAGAGTTCTGAAGGTTTTTGTTTCTGAATATCTCTCATGCCCACCATTGCAAGTTTTTCCTTTATCATCTCATCAAGTTTTTCCTTTTCAATTTTCTGCCCTGATTCTACTATCGGCAAAGCGATATTTTCTTCAACAGTCATTGAATCAAAAAGGGCGGCACCCTGGAAAAGAAAGCCAAAGTTTTTGCGGAGTTCATAAAGCTCCTTAACGGATATACGGGAGATATCTTTGCCGTCCACTTTCACGACCCCTTCATCAGGCATGAGCAGACCAACAATGTGTTTAAACAACACACTTTTACCGCACCCGCTTCTGCCGATTATGGCAAGTGTCTCCCCTTCATTTATTACGAGGTCAACACCACACAGAACCTGCTTATCGCCGAATTTTTTATGGACTCCGCTAATCTCTATCATTGTTCCAATATTGAATAAAGCGCAAATTTAAATATAACTATTTTGGGAGTGCAAAATTAATGTATGTTAACATCACAGGATCAATTTTAATGAGATCATTTTCAGAAGACTCATTTTTACGATAAATACTTATGATTCCCCGACTTTAAAACAGATCAGAACTTAACAAATCAGTTTTACCCCTGTAAGTCATTCATTAATTATTCATTCCGTATTGAATTCAGGCAGGAAGTTTCCTCTACATCTTTGAGAATCGGAATTAACAAAGATTGAGGGGTATCAAAAATCTCAAGTTTTTCAGACCGGAGAGCTTTCAGATTAAATCTGCTATATCAAACCGGGATTTATCTGCTCTTTATATAGTTGCTTTGACCGGATAATATTTGCTAAATATCAGTACGGTGATCATAATTGTGAAAGGTTCTGCATAAAATGAGAATCTGTCATCACCGAAGAAAAAGAAATGTACCATGGTAATGCAAAAAACCGGCAGAAAAAGAAGTCTGATATATTTATCGCTGAAATATTTTATGATTCCGAATACGGATATCAGAAAGAACGGCGTTCTGGTCAGCTTTACGAGCTTTACTGCAACCGAATCAAAATTATCTTTGAGTGAATAAAACCACATCTCCCACAATGCAATAAATCGCTGGATAATATACTCGCCGGGGTTTTCAGTCATAAATCGGAAATAGTATTTAAGCGGATTCTTCAGCTGATCAGGACTGAAAAAATTATTAATAAAAAATGAGGAATCAGAACTCCTCTTATTAACAGCCAGCAGCAGATTGAGATTCAGATTTGAAGCAGCAGCGGTAACTCCCGTAAAATTTAATACAGTATCAGCAAGCAACGGAGTAGCAGCCCCCGCAAGATATGCAAGATAAAACAATCTCCGCTCCGGCTTATCAGTGAGTGCAAAGAAGGGAGCTGCCAGAAGCACCGGCAGAAATGATGTTCTCAGCCAGACTCCTGCTGCTATGGCAATTCCGGCATAAAATCCTTTTTTTTTAAAGATAAAATAAAACCCTGTAATAAGGAAGAAAGTGGATGGGGCTTCGGTAAGGAGATCATTGGCGTAGAAAATCTGATTTGGGAGCCAGGATGTCATTACTGCTGCCAGAAGTCCTGCATTACTTCCTGCAATATTCCTTACAATCAAAAAAACTATAATTGCAGAAAGGCAGGAAAGAAACCATGAGAGAAGAACGGCAGAGATTGCATAGTGACTGCCAGTCAGGATCATAAACAATGTAAGAATAAGAGGATATCCGTTTGGGAAAGATGAAACAGGCTCTCCGGATAGAATAGCTTTTGCCATCTCAATATAGCCAAGGCTGTCACCCTTGATCCATGAATCGCTGTTTATAATCAGCAGTATAAATTTAAATATGAAACTTAGGATCAGAAAGCTATACAGAGAAATTTTTACAGTTCTGTTACCCTCATCGAATATATTGCGGGGGAAATTCTTAATCCAAGCCCGGAGCGACTTCATTCAATTTCCCCTGATTTCATCACTTTGAAAAGAATTTGAGCCCTGTAATACCGGCAACTATCAGACCGATACAAACCATTCTGAGAACATCTTTGGATTCATTAAACAGGATCATACCCAGTATTGCAGTACCAATTGCACCAATACCTGTCCAGACGGCATAACCGGTTCCAAGAGGTATTTCCTTAAGCGCTACTGAAAGGAAATAAAAGCTGAGTATCATACCTGCAACTGTAAAAACACTGATAAAAGGCCTCGTGAAGCCTTCAGAATATTTCATCCCGATTGCCCATGCAATTTCAAAGAGCCCCGCAACTAAGAGATTCAACCATGCCATAATATGTCTTACTTCCAGAGCGTCTGATAAATGCCCTGGGGATCATAAGTTTCCACCTGTTTGTGAATATCAAACCTTCTTTCCTCAATCGGATCGTTCCCGATTCCCGCCACATACATCCAGTTGCACCAGTTACTTGTTACATCATAATCTATAAGCTGCGACTCAAAATATGCGGCACCGGCTCTCCAGTCAAGCTGAAGCTCATGCACAAAGTGATTTGCCACTACCTGTCTTCCTCTGTTTGACATATAACCGGTGGCATTAAGTTCGTGCATATTAGCATCAATGAATGATTCCCCCAGATCCCCTTTCATCCATCTTTCGAAAAGACGGGGATCATAGATCACATTCCTTTTGATGTTTTTTATACCTCCTTTGTAAAATATTTTCTTACCGTGTTTCATTGCAACAAATCTGAAATAGTCTCTCCACAATAATTCAAAGATAAGCCAGTAAGTTGACGCATTGCCTTCTTCCGCAGCTTCGAACTTTTTCAGATCAAAAAATATCTTTCTCGGGGAAATACAGCCAAGCGAGAGCCAGGGTGAAAATTTAGAAGAATAGTCATCTCCCACAAGTCCGTTGCGGGTTTGTTTATATTCAAGAACTCTTTTTGATTCCCAAACATAATAGTCAAAGCGTTTGAGTGCGTTTGTTTCACCGCCGAGAAAACGATCCGGATAAAAATAGTTAACATTAGGAGTTTCAACCGGGAAATCACCCATGGTCGGTATCTCTGATATCGTTACACCCTCCGGGAGAGGAGGAAGGGAAACAGGGTCAGGCAGGCAGAGTTTAATTCTGTGTTCAAGGTTTTTTTCAGAAGCTTTTCTGAATATGGTAAAAACCTCAGGTATTTTCTCAATTGAAAAGGGTGTCCCGCCCGGATTCATCAATGTTCTGTCTTCAAAGAATCTGAGATCCGTTTCATCGAGAAGTTCAAAAAGCTCTTCTTCCTCTTTCAACTCATCATATGTATGTTCCTTTGCTGCATATAAAGCCTTTGCGTTAACATGAGCGGCAAGTTCACTTAGCACAGCTGCGGGATTTCCGGTCAGAATGTGAAGATCACTTCCAAGCTTTCTCAGATTTGCTTTGAGGTCAATGAGTGATTCAAGCAGAAATTTAAGTCTGAAGTATCCTGTCTTCGGAAAACCATATTTCAGCATCCTGAAATTATCAGGGTTAAAAACATATACCGGCAAAAATCTGTCAGCTTCTTTCACTGCCTTTGATAATACGAAATGATCGTGAATTCTTAAATCGTTTCTGTACCAGAGTATATAAGTTTTCATAGTTGCTTTACCTTTTGATTTTTACCCTAAACACAATTGTTGATTCATGGTGTTTTTACCCGGGGTTTTTACATTATTAAAATTACTGAGTGAATGCCGTTGATTCTTTCTGCGTGAGGTGATCTGAAGTTGATTTTGCAGAAAATAAATCCGGGGCAGAAATCCTGAGAATTTACCGGCCCGGCAGAAAGACGGTTTTTTTTTGTTAAAGTAATATTCTGATTGTTTCCGTAAGAATAAACAGTTCAATTGAAGATTTTTGATGATACTGAAAAATTTCATAAGAAGTTGCTGCAGCGGGTTGCACGGTAATTGTGAGTGATACCCATAACCAGAACCTTGACTGCTGCAGGTTTGGTCACAGAGAGGGATACATTTTTTAATCTGACCCGGGAAAATTCTGCCCCTCATTTTCCTGATTAAATCAGATGCCGTTAATGAAACATTCATAAAAACTAATTCAGCGTGCCCTGAAATCAAAAAATAAGTACTGAGTTCAATTTGCAATATTAGGAAAAATAAGGGAATAATCAAATCTGCTGTAAAAAAAAGAGGCTGAATGAAAAACATTCAGCCTCATTGAATTCCGGAAATTTCAGTTTTTAGTTAAAGAAATAACGGATACCTAACTGCATTGCCCAGCGTGAGGTAATATCGTCGTTAGCCCACGGAACGTTATTGGCGGGTTTTGTAAATGAATAGACTTTGGAACCGTCTTTCATTGTGTTAACCAGACTGATTGTTTCATATGTGGAGAAAACATACTGGTCATAACCCCAGTCGCTGTTGATAAGGTTAAGAACGTTAAGAATATCAAGAGAAACCTGGAATCTGTGATTTCCGATTGCGGGAATATCCTGAACTATCTTGAGATCAATGATATCTCTCCAGGGATTACGTGCTCCATTACGCTCGCTCATTTTTCCTCTGTTTTCTCTGAGATAGTCATTGTTTTCAATGAACGCATTGAAATCATCATACATTGTCTGATTTGGAGTGAAAACGTCGGTTGTTGCGTTGTATGATCCTAATTTAATATCGTTGTTATCTTTGGGGATATAAACGAGGTCATTTCTGTCAAAACCGTCATTGTTTACGTCACCTCTGACGATGAATGAAAAGGGCTGACCGCTCTGACCGTTGTAGTAGAGAGTAATTGCCGTGGGTGAACCCGTAAGGAATTCATGTGTAAAGGTCACTGCAGCAAATATTCTGTGCTGAATTTCATATAATGATGTTGTAAGCGGAGGAGTATTTGGATTGCCTGAAATAGGGTTATATCTCATCTGGCTCTGAGCCTGTGAAGAAGTTAAAGAGTTAACATCTTGAGCTTTGCCGTAAGTGTAACCCATGTTAACTGAAAGTCCTCTTGCTACATTTCTCTGTAACTGAACTGACAAGTTATACTGGTAACCTTCACTGGTGTTCTTTAATGAAAGGACATCATTGAAATTGTTATTTTTTCTGTCAGTTCCGCCATAAATTAAACGGCCGGCTTCGCTTGCAAGTGAAGTTGGAGCGTCAATTTTGCTGATATTGAGTTTTTCGTAAAACATTTCGTTCAAGTTCTTGGCATAAAGGAACTCAACCGTACCGATAAAACCAAAAGGAAGAGTCTGATCATAACCAACGTTTACTCTGAAAATCTGAGGTAATTTCAGGTTGGGATCAGCCATATTAACTTCTGATCTGAGGTTTGGTGCACCGGTTCCGGGATCACCTACTCTTGGCTGAACCCTGGGATCAACCGAGAATACAGTACCGTTTCCGCCGCTGATCTCAGCAAGGAGAACACCACTGTTACCAAAGTTGTTTGACATCCAGACATAAGGAATTCTTCCGGTGAATATACCGAGACCGCCTCTGATCTGGCTCTTTCTGTCAGCATCAAGCTTGTAGTTGAATCCAAGTCTGGGTGACCATAAAAGGTTTCCGCTCGGAATGTCTGTTGTTGCATATCCTGCAAAATACTTTGAAACGGAATCGTTTCTTGCGGGAGTCTGGGGCAATGTGGGAATATCAACTCTTAAACCGAATGTAAGTTTCAGTTGATCGCTTACTGACCATTCATCCTGTGCGTAGAATCCGTACTGCCTTACATCAAATTCAGCAGCGGGAGCATTATCAAATGAATCTTTTGCTCTGCTGAATGATCTCTGGTAGTAGTTAACTTTCCCGGCATTGAGATCCTGAATGCTGTTGAAAACATAATATCCGAAAAATGAACGGATAAAAAGGTTACTGAATGAGAAGAACTCATTATGTGTACCAAAAGTAAGAATGTGTTTACCGGTAATGTAGGTAAAATTGTTGCTGACTTCCCAGATATCCTGATCAAGCCTGTTTGCCGATGAAAATCTGTCAGGGCCGGCTGTTATGGTTATACCACCGTTTCTGACTTCAACTTCGGGTCTGTCTTCTGTTTTACCTTTTCTGTTATCACGGATTCTTGTGTAACCAACTACAAACTCATTGGAGATGCTATTACCCCATGAGCTGTTCCACTGAAGTACGGAAGAGTTTGTTTTTGAGTTAAACTGGTATGTGTAAGTATCAAATGAAATAAAGTTATTTTTGTCTCTGTTGTTGAGAATATCATCGGAAGCGTCAACGAAGTTGTGTCTTAGTGTGATCCTGTTTGAATTATCAACGTTCCAGTCAAGTCTTGCAAAAAGCTTTGTACTTGGTCTTTTAGCATTTATTTCACCATAGGTGCCGGCAGCCATACCTTTTGAAGCTAAAATTGCAGCAACTGAATCGGCATAAGCCTGATATAATGCTGGGTTAGCACCCTGAGTTAAAGCAACGTTATTAAGAGGTCTGCTATAGTCGGTTCTTTCAATATTTGCAAAGAAGAAGAGTTTATCTTTCTGAATAGGACCGCCAACTCTTATACCGTATGTGTATTCCGAGAAGTCTGCAAATGCTTTTTTATTGATATCCGGACTTTTACCCACAAAACTCTGATTTCTTCCGTAGCCGTATGCGGAAACAGAGTAAGTATTTGTACCGCTTTTTGTTACGGCATTAATACCACCGCCTGTGAAACCGCTGAGTCTTACGTCAAACGGAGCAATCACAACCTGGAATTCATCGATAGCATCAAGAGAAATGGGAGTTGTTTTTGCCTGACCACCGGGTGTTCCGGTGTTGCCAAGACCAAACAGGTCATTGTACTGGGTACCGTCTATCTGAATGTTGTTGTATCTTGAGGATCTTCCTGCAGCACTCAGGTCACTTCCGTTTCCTGAAAACTGAGGGGTCAATTTTGAAAGATCCTGAAAACGGCGGCTGATGGTGGGAATGAGTTGGATTTGTTCTTTATCGATTGTCTGTGCGGCTCCCGTTCTTGTTTCGCTGAGTATCGGGTTTTTCTCTGCCGTCACTGTGACTTCCTGAAGCTGAACAGCCTCATCATATAAAATAAAATCAAGACGCAGGTTCTGACCCAAGTCAAGACTAATGTTTTCGAGAACTACTTTCTTTTTTCCGACCATAGTAGCGGTTATGGTGTAAGGGCCGCCCGGTCTTAAACCGAAAGTATTAAAATTACCGTCATTTCTTGTTGTTGTTCCGTAAACGGAACCGCTGGGATTGTGCGTTGCAACTATGGCAACCGACGGCAGTGCATTTCCGCCATCATCCGTCACTCTTCCGAAGATTCCGGAAGTTGTTACCTGTGCATTAATGTTTATGTTTGCCAATATAAATATTAACACAAACATAGACAGGCTCAGGAACCTTGTAAAGAAAGATTTCATAGATTTACTCCATTTTTGAGTATTTATTTTGGGTTTTATCCTATTGATAAAAAAAATTTTTTTCACGTCTTTAAAGGTAAGACTCTTGGTTATATTGGTTTTCGGCATCAGTATTAAATAATTATTAACAACCATCTGACACTGAAAAATTAAGGCTGGAGCTTCGGAAAATGCCTTTCAAATAAAATTGCTTTTATCTCACTTTCCTCGGATTAAATGCAAAAATTTTTCTCTTTAAAATACTAATCCTTTTCTGAAAAAAACAAAAGATTATTTAATTTATAAAAATTTAACACTGCAACCGAACATATATTCAGTCAGGTGAGAAATTCGGAGGTTAAACAGAAGCATACTTTAACTGCTGAATTCAGACGGGATTTATCGGTTTCAGTACTTTGCAGCGGTTTTATTCAGGAGGCTTTATTATAAATTATCAGTGTGGAATTTGTTATTGCAGCCCGCCGGATGGAATTTTCGGGAATAATGAGTCGGTCTCATAAATTATCAGTACTGTTAAATCTGAGAGGCACAAGATTAAACGAAATGCCCCGGGAATTTTAATACTGAAGAACACTCGTGTCTGTAGTTATTGTTTTCGTCTCCACAGTTTGTTTTGGATTGACCTTTAAGTTTTCAATTATAGCTGACTTTCCGGCATTACTCAACCTGAAAGAATATACACCGGATGGAACAGGTTTAATTGAAAAAACTCCATTTTCATTTGTAAATGATGAACCGAACATAACTCCTTCTGCTTAAATGAGGGTTACAGTTACAAACACAAGGGGGGTTCCTGTCTCATCGGCAAGTATTCCTATTACTTTACCTGCCTCCGACCGGGCTTAAGTGATTCCGGTAATCAAGAAAAATAAAAACGGCAACAGCAAAGCTGAACGCAGAAATCCGGTTCTAATCTGAGTACTCCATTTATTTTATTAGTTTACATTGATAAGTATTGTTTAGTTAAAAATCTGATTGTGACTCTCTGAACGAGCCGGTTAAAATTAAATAACAAACTATATATCCTGTAAACATCCGTATTGTTTCAGGCAGGTACTGAGCCCGTTAAACTTTTATTCAATCCGGGCAGAAAAAAACCGGCGGTCTGCACCGCCGGTTAAATCTGTTTTATTTCAGTTATTATATAAGAACTACTTTACAATAAGTTCATATACCTGACTATAGCTTTTATTATCAGGATAGTACATCAGTGATACTTCAGCAGCACCGGTTTTGAAATGACCCTCAGACTGTGATCTGAGAATATACCAAAATTCCATCTCTTCCTGAGGGTATGTCAGGAAGAAGCTTACTTTCGAATCCCTGACTTCCCGGTCCGGTTTCCGGTACCACATTCCTCCTTTATATATAACTCCGTCATTGTAGCCATATTCGCCTTCCACATTCAGTTCCTGATCATCTTTAATATACTCAAATCCGCTGGGGAATATATCCTCAGCCATGAGATATTCAAGGCCCTTCTGATAGAGTTTAACGCGGAGTTTGATAAATATCATGTCACCTGATTTTATTTCCTCAGGTTTTGATTTTACATAAACGATTCCGTTTATAGTTGCTTTTTCAGTCAGTTTCCGGACCTCTTTTTCAACGGCAAAGAGTTTTTCGTTGCCGGAAGGAATCGTTTTAGAAAAATAGGAATAATTGCCGCTGAGATAAAGATTTCCTGTACCTATCTTACTGATAGTGAGAATATTTTTACCGTGTTTAAGCAGGCCTGTTTTACCCGAAATTATAATCGGTGAGGATTCCTCAAAAATATTCGATTTATCAAACTTTCCGCCGGTAATTTTCTGACCGTTCAGATCAATTGAATAAGAATAATCTGCTTCCAGGTCACCCTTCATGAGAAGGTAGTCTGTAAGAGTGAAAAGTACAACGGCGGTCTGTTTGGTTGAGTACCATGAGAAACCTTTCTGTTTAAGGAGAAGCCAGTTAATACCTTTCTGAATAAGCGGAGTATCATACCCTGCCATAATAAGAAGCTTCAGAACCGTGGCAGTTGTCTGAACATTGTCAAATCTCCATGAGTAATATTCGTTATCTCCCCAGAAAGCCAGATTACCTGCTTCAGTAACAGTTTTAATCAGTCCTGCAGCAATCGACTCCATTTTATCCTTATCTCCTGCTTTTCCGTATGCAAGACCGGCCAGAGCCTTTGAGTATGGATTTTTTTCCAGCCCGGTAATTTTTTCCAGAGCGGATTCATAAAGTTTGTTTTTACCGGCGGCATTGTTATACGCATAGACTGCGAAAGCCAGCTCAGTATCCATGATCTTTGATTCAGAAATCATATTGCCCAGACGTGAAAGCGCAGGACTGAAAATTTCATCAGGAATCATATATCCCGCTTCTTTGGCTTCATGGAGACCAAAAACAACATAAGCAGTCATAAAGAGATTTGTCTGGTCATTCTTCCACCAGCCCCAGCCTCCGTCACCGTGCTGCATATCATAAAGTCTCTCAAGACCTTTCTTTACCACTACGGGAAGCTTTTTCAGCGTCTCTGATTTTATCTCAATATTAAGCTTTTTATAAGTCTGAGTAACGATGATTGCGGGCAAAAATCTGCTCATTGTCTGCTCAACACAGCCGTAAGGATAATCAACGAGATCATCAAGCGCCTTCAGAATAGTAGTGCCTATAGTTGGTGAAGAATTAAACTTCAGCTTAATAGTCTCCAGATTAACATCTGCAGGGATGTTCAGAACAATTTCTCTTGAATTATCCTGTTTTTCTGCGACAGCATTAATTCCCGTAAAAATCTGAACACCTTCAGGCAGAACAGGATATTTAAGTTTAACTGCATCCGATTTCTCATCAGTCAATGCATCGGCAAAAACAGTAACAGTATCACCTGAATATTTAACTTTAAATTTCCACTCAAGCTTAACTGAATTATCTGCGGGCACATCAACTCTGAGTTCCTTATCCTTAAGAACTTTTCCGTTAAATTTTACACTCAGGAATTCAAAGCTGTCAGTATAAAGCGATGTTTTAACGTTCTTGTCTTTGCTCAGATAATTATGGATGTTTGAGATAACTGTCACGGTATCACCCTCCCTGAAAAACCTGGGAGACTCAACCCTGATCATAAGATCTTTTCTTGAAATCACTTTATTCAGAGTCTCACCGGTAACGCCGTCAGGAGAAACGCCCTTAATTACAGCCCTCCATGTGGTAAGATTATCAGGAAGCAGGAAACTGATTTTTGCAGTACCATCCTCACCGGTAAGTATCTCAGGATTCCAGAATGCTGCGTCTCTGAATTCACTCCGCAGTTTTGGTGACGCAAGCACTTCCTCTTCAGCATTCATATTATATGCGGTTTTTGCATCCTCATTTCTGTATCCCTCACCCTTTTTCAGAACGGGAGGGGCAGGTGCCTCATCGGCAGAGACACTTTCAGTTTCGAAAGTTACAGGCTTCACAAGAAGATCTGAAATATCTGCAGTGAACTTAACTCCTTTTATTCCGCCTGGCGTAATTTCAAATTCACTGATAAACTTTACCGAATTGTCACCTGTAAAGACAGCAACGTCATAATTTCCGGCCGGGATATTTTTTAACTCAAAATTGAAAAGTGAATCTATCGGCGCACTGTATAATGACGATTCAGAAGCAAAAACAATATAAATATCTTTCCAGACGTCAGTTTTCATTTCATATCTAAGCAGTTCAAGCCTACCTGATACAAAGGTTTTGACACCCTGATCTTTTGCCCCGTGTTTTCCGGGGTCAAGTTCATAACGTAAGACTCTCCTGCTCATTGGTGAATAATTGTACTCCCAGGCCGTGGAATTAAGTGCTATATAAGAGTAATAAAGCTGATTAAAGAATTTATTTATATCGGGAGTATCGTCCGCTTTGATGGCATAAACTGCTTCATCTGTCACACCCATACCAAGCTGCACATTTTTAACAGGATTCCCCGATTCATCAGTCACTTTGAGAGTGTAACCTGCAGAATCACCCGGTTCAAATACCGGCTTGGAAGTCATTACTTCGATATTCAGTTTGTTATTGAATCTGATTACCCCCACCATTTTTTCCGCTGTCATAAGCTTATCACCTTTCAGGGCACTGACGGTGATTTTTATTCCCGGTGAATGTTCTTTACCAAGTACAAAGCGGAAATCGGAAATTTTACCCGTGGGGGAATATTTTTTATAAGAAAGAATTCCGTTCTGTTCAAGAGTGATAAGGAAATCCACGCCTTCCTCAGGCAGTATGATCATACCTGAGAGAGTATCATTCTGTTTATATACATCTTTACCGGTTATTATCTGTATTTCATTGTAACTGTAACCGTACCCGGGATTGCCCTCTTCCGAAACATAAAAATGAGTAGTTTCGGTTATTATTCTTCCTTTTGAATCAACTGCAGTTGCTATAACTCTGTAATATCCGGCTTCTTTGGGAATATACTTAAATGAAGCCCTACCGGAAGTATCCGTTTTTACAGAATCCTTAAGAATTGTTTCTTCATAAGAATTGTTTCTGTTGTAGTTGGTTCTGTTAACAAGGTAAGAGACCATCTGACTGACCGGTTTGAAGCTGAAATCTTCAGTCTTGAAATTTACAGTCAGCTCCTCTCCCGTTCTCAAATAGTATTTATCGGTAAACAGCGAAAGCCTGAAATCGGCACGGGTGATCATAACAGTAGTTGAACCCGGAATCATTCTGCCCGAATTATCAGTTACCTCGGCAACAAAAATCAGATTGTTATCATATTTATCGTCTTTGGAAACTGCCAGACTGAAACTGAATTTTCCGTCATCACCGAACTCACCCTTTGTCTGATTGATAAGCTCCCTCCCCGAATCCCAGTATCTGTAAGAGAATGCATCATAATACCATGAATATTCATAATCATGCCACCACGGTATGTAGTATCGTTGTTTAAATACTTTCACAGTTACTTTAGCTTCTTTAACAGGCGAACCAAAATAGTAATCTGCTGAAACCTGCCCCTCAATTTTATCCCCATATGAATAATTATTTTTGTCCGTTTTCACGGTTACAAAATATTCAGGTTTCTTATACTCTTCTATATCAAATGTTTTCGAAAAATAAACTCCGCCGCTCTCCATCTGAATATACCATGTGCCGGGCTTTGCTTCTGCCGGAATATCTATTTCACCCCAGAGTGAGCCGTAAGCATCAGTCTTCATGGATCTTTTCTGAACCTCTTTATATTCCGGGTTCCTTACAGTGATGCTGACTTCCCTGTCCTTCAGCGGGATATGGTCACCATCTGAATACTGAAGCATTGTGGCTTTATATTTAACTGTTGAACCAGGTCTGTAAACGGGCTGATTAGTATAGATATAACCCTTGGTAGTGTAGTATTTGTCATCCCTCACGAAAAAATAAGGGTTACTGAAAACAATATCATCACCTTTACTTGCAACAAGAAGTTCTTTACCTGTATCAGTGCTGATATTCAGACCACCGAAAAAGGCAATTCCGTCTTCCCCGGAGCGTTTCTTTAAGCTTTCTTTACCGTCGATGTAAATTGAGAAATCGGCACCCTCAATAAATTTACCGGTTTCGGGATCCGTAAGAAAAGCGAGGATCTCCGAGCCGCTGTTTTTATAACTGAGAATATAGGGAGTGATATTCACCGGAAGATAACCCACCTGGTCACCTCCCGCAACCTGAATAACGTAAAGCCCGCTCTTATCAAAGATACCTGCTTTTACACTGTTGCTGTTCCAGCTCCATGAAGTATTCTCAGGAACAAAATCAAATGACCTGACTTCTTCAAGCATCGGGAAAATGGTAAGATCTCCTTTGAGCCAGATATCGAATCTTGATTTATTAAGATGTGCGTAATATTTTGTGATAAATGCGGAATGATCTTTAATCCGGAAGATTTTTATTTTAAAAAGATCTGCGCCGGTGGGACCGTAAATTTCAAATGAAACTTCAGTTCCGGGCCGGTAAAACGCCTTACCGTTCAAATAAAAGCTTTTTTCGGAATCACTTATTTTGTAAATTGTGAAACCTAAACTTAAAACTACCGTAATAACGGCGGCAGCAACTAAAATTATTTTTCTGACTGTCATAAAAAACTCCTGGGTTCTTGAGGTTTATACTGCGCAAACCTGAAAAAGTGCCCAAACCGAACAAAATACCTTTCTGGTCGATTCTTCAGTAATTGCCGCAAAATGCACTCCTCGCTTCATCATCTATTGTTCCCGGAAATCTTCAAAAGTATATTTGTAATGTAAATTATGTTCTTTAAATAACGAAAAGAGGTGGAATTGAGCCCGATAAATAAGTTAGTATTATTTACACTGCTGCTTATTTTTGCCGGATTTAATGCCGAAACGCAGAAATCCAAAATCGATGATCAGTTCACCGAGCTAAACAACTCCGGAAAGGTTGAGGTTGCTTACGAAGATACGCTGTCAATTAAATACATTGACGCTAAAAATATCAGAGCAACCTGGTACGGCCCTGGATTTCACGGAAACCTGACTTCGAGCGGTGAAGTCTTTGACCAGGAAGCATTTACTGCCGCTCACAGAACATTGCCGTTTGGCACTATGGTCAGAGTAACTAACTTAAAAAATGACAAATCCGTGATAGTAAAAATCAATGACAGAGGTCCCGGCTCTTTATATCTGGATCTCGATCTTTCCAAAGCAGCAGCTCGTGAATTAGACATGATCTTAGCCGGTGTTGCCGAACTCAAAATGGAAATTGTCCAGTTTTCGGGTGTACTTAACCCGATTGTTTCGGCAGACTAATAAGAATTCCAGCAGCCCGGTTTATCCGGGCTGTTTTATTTTAAACCCTTCCTGAAGTAATTCCCCTTATCCTTTCTTCACCCTCTCCCGGATTTTTTCATGCGTTTGATATAGTTTAAGTACCTATTTTTTCTTAACTTTAAGTTTCCGCAAAAATTACTTTGCTCCGGATGCGGAGTCAGAAAAAGCTATAATTTTAAAATCAAACGACAGGAAAATGAAAAAACTAAACCTTGGCTGCGGTAAAGATATAAAACCCGGATACATTAACCTTGATATCGTTGATTACGGCGGAAATGATATTCATGACATAAATACTTTTCCTTATCCGTATGAAGAAAATACCTTTGATGAAATATACTGCTCACACATCCTGGAACACCTTGATAGTTTTCACAAAACAGTAACTGAACTTTACAGAATCGCCAAACCTGATTCCACAATAATTGTATATGCTCCTTTCTTTCTGAACACCAAGTATTTCGGCGAACCGGATCATAAGATACCTTTTTCGATCCGCACTTTTGATAATTACGAATACATTGGGAACAGAAAACTAAAATTTTATGAGAAATGGAAACTCAATCACAGAACAAATTATGAGGGAAAGGCACAGTTTGAGATTCTTGAAAAAAGATTTATAACTTCTCATTTTTCTGTGCTCAAATGGATGGATTTAATTGTGAATATCGAACCGGTGATTTACGAGCGCTTCTTTGCCGGTATTTTTTCTCCCGAAGAAGTGTATTTCAGACTCAGGGTGGTTAAATAATAAGGCTCCAGACCTCTCAATCATCAATATTTAATTATTATAAAACAAACGTACAGTCCGGAACTGATGGAAATATACAGACTAAGTGATTATAAACTCCGTGCAAATTATGAACCCGCAGGTGACCAGCCTCTGGCAATCGAGAAACTAAGCGCCGGAATAAGAAACGGGGAAAAATATCAGACTTTGCTTGGTGTAACGGGAAGCGGAAAAACCTTCACAATCTCAAATGTAATTAAAAATGCGGGCAAACCAACACTGATAATTTCTCACAACAAGACACTGGCTGCACAGCTTTACGGTGAGTTCAAGTCGTTTTTTCCCGAGAACAGCGTGGAGTTCTTTATCAGCTATTATGATTATTATCAGCCGGAAGCTTATGTGGTTTCATCAGATACCTACATAGAAAAAGACTTTTCGATTAATGAAGAGATTGACAGACTCCGCCTGAAGGCGACTACATCCCTGATGGAGGGGAGAAACGATGTCATTATAGTTGCATCTGTGAGCTGTATTTATGGTATCGGCGCACCGCAGGATTATGCCAATAAGACAATCATTCTCCATAAAGGGGATACTCTCGAGAAAAAAGAACTCATGCGGAACCTTATCGAAATATTTTATACAAGGAATGATATGGATTTCACCCGAGGCACATTCAGAATGAGAGGTGATGTCATTGAAGTGATTCCCGCCTATGAAGTTGAAGAAGCAATACGTATAGAGTTCTGGGATAACGAAATTGAAAAAATATCAGTTATTGACCCGATTACCGGCGATGTCATCCAGGATATTAAAAGAGCCGCCATATACCCTGCAAAATATTTTGTTACTGATCCTGAAAAGCAGAAACAGTCACTCCTTCTGATCGAAGCAGAGCTTGAAGAGCGGCTTAAAGAACTCAGGGAGGCCGGTAAATTCCTGGAGGCTCAGCGTCTTGAGCAGAGGACAAGATTTGACCTTGAGATGATTAAGGAAGTGGGATATTGCTCCGGTATTGAGAATTACTCGAGGCATATGGATCTCAGAGAGCCCGGCACACGCCCTTACTGTCTTCTTGATTATTTTCCAGACGATTTTCTGATGATTATTGATGAGTCGCATGTAACTGTACCACAAATCAGAGGAATGTATAACGGTGACCGCATGAGGAAAGAAACTCTCGTCATGCACGGCTTCAGACTCCCCTCAGCACTTGATAACCGTCCTATGAAATTTCATGAGTTTGAAGCCAAAATGAATCAGGTGATCTTTGTTTCGGCTACACCGGGTGATTTTGAGCTCGAAAAATGCCGCGGAATTGTAACTGAACAGATCATAAGACCTACGGGGCTTCTCGATCCCGAGATTCAGGTAAGACCCATAAAGGGACAAATTGATGATCTTATCGGCGAAATAAGAACCCGAGTGAGCAAGGGTGAAAGAACCCTTGTAACCACACTTACCAAAAGAATGGCTGAGGATCTTTCAGAATATCTTGATAAGATTGCAATTTCAGTAAGATATATACACAGTGATATTGATGCTCTTGAGAGAGTGGAAATTCTCAGGGATCTCAGACTTGGTGAATTTGACGTTCTGGTTGGTGTAAACCTGCTTAGAGAAGGACTTGATCTTCCCGAAGTTTCACTCGTGGCTATTATTGATGCCGATAAAGAAGGTTTCCTCAGAAGCGAACGTTCACTTATGCAGACGGCAGGACGCACGGCAAGAAATGCAAACGGCCTCGTTATCATGTATGCGGATAAAATTACTGATTCAATGGATAAAGTGATAAAAGAAACCTCCCGCAGAAGAAAACTTCAGATGGCTTACAATAAAAAGCACGGAATTGAACCCAGAACGGTTTATAAATCAGTTGAGGAAATACTCAATTCAACCGCTGTTGCTGATGTTAGGAAGAAAGAAGACAGAGCGGTTGAATACGCCATATCAAAAGTTGCCGAACCGGTAATGAAATATATGAGTATTGATGAAAAGAAGGATATGATTGAACAGCTTACGGATGAAATGCGGAAGGCAGCAAAAGACCTTGAGTTTGAAAGAGCTGCAAGACTGAGAGATGAAATAGAAAAGCTGAAGAAACAGCTTAATCCTTTATAAGAATTACATTAATGCAAATCCGGAATACTGAAAAAAAAGGCGGTCTGATTTTCTCAAAAATGGAAAAACATTATGCAGGATTATAAAAAACTTACCATTGCAGCAGCTGAAGCCAAAGAACATTCATATTCTCCGTATTCAAAATTCAGGGTCGGTTCTGCCGTGCTGACTGAGGACGGGACTGTTTATCAGGGCACCAATATCGAGAATGCATCATACGGACTTACTGTCTGCGCAGAAAGAAATGCGATTTTCAAAGCAGTTTATGATGGTCATAAAAGAATTAAAGCTGTTGCTGTTACTTCAGATATTGATGAATACTGCCCCCCTTGCGGTGCATGCCGGCAGGTGATGGCAGAGTTCTGCGGACCTGATTCTGATGTGGTGCTCGTTAAAAACAACGGCGAATCAGTTGTCTATAAATTCAAAGATATTCTCCCACTCTCATTCACACAGGATTTTCTTCAATGATACAGCATAAACCGGGAGCCATGATTGATCACGGCTGGATAGAGGTTATAGCAGGATGCATGTTCAGCGGCAAAACCGAGGAACTGATCCGCCGCCTCCGACGCGCCCAAATAGCAAAACTGCGTGTAAAAATCTTTAAACCCGCTATTGATAACCGCTATGAAGAATACAAGATAGTTTCTCATTCATTAATGGCTCTTGAATCAATAGTTATTTCTGATGCTTCCGAAATCCCCGCCCTGGCTGCAGATGCACAGGTAATTGGCATTGATGAAGCTCAGTTTTTCTCGAATGATCTTGTAC
>CAYPMQ010000011.1:0-23258 GCA_964411625.1 uncultured Ignavibacteriaceae bacterium | reverse complement strand
ATATAAACCTCTATGATAAGCTGGCTCTTACTGCCTCTTATCACTGTTTCAACCGGTAGGAACCCCTCGATGACGGCCGCCTCTTCGCAAATTTTAATTATTTCGTCGTTCTTTGTGCTCATAGTATGCTATAAAAAAAAACGCCCAAAACGGGCGATTTAGAAGAATACAAATATAACCATTAATATGATCAAAATCAAATATGATGATGAAGCCGTTTACGCTTCATTTAAAACGTCACATTTTCCTCATAACATAAAACACATAACCGAAATAATGTGAATAATTCCGGTAGAAATATATTTCCGTTTCAAGCTCCTTCAGCTCTTCCTCAAGTAACTCATCCCGACCGTTACATGTGTTTTCATTGCGGTATTTTCTGATCAGTTCACCCATTGGAATGTAGAAGTCATCATACCAGGCAGATTCAGGCAGGGTGAAATGGCCTTCATCACTCAGGCCGCATTTTCTGATTATCTCCGGATTTTCTTCAGTTGTTCTGATATCGGGATAATATTTATTCCGGTAATTTCTCACTTCAGCAGGAGTTTCCTTCTCAAGCAGGGTGAGCTCCGTTACCGCTATGTAACCATACCGGTTAAGGACTTCAGAGAATATTTTCAAACCCTAGATTGTAAATTGAACCCTCCGCCCGGATCACGTCAAATCTTATACCCAGGCTCTTCACGTCATTTATATCATGAACCAGCGCTTTTATCCTGGATTCAAGACCCCGCTGTGCAATTTTTTCATTGAGAATCCTGATGACTTCATCATAACTGTCTATGGCAGTTATTTCGCAATCCGGATTTCTCGTAAGAACAAGTGTTGATGCACCTGCACCACAGCCGGCGTCAAGAAGTCCGGGGTTACAGGCAATGTCATTGGCAATTCTGAGTGCCCGTATGGTACTCTCTTCATTTCCCGGTCCCCCTCTGGGAAGTTCGGAGCAGAGCTTAAAAATTTTCGGATGCATGAAACCATTCCCGATTTAACGGTTTAGTATTATTATTTTTCTCTCAGGCAGGTAATGCCGCAAATCTCTGCTTATCTTATCTCATCCGCAAGCATGAGTATTTTTCTGCCGAGTCCGCTTGCATAGCCGGTCAGATCGCCTGATACCCCCACCACTCTGTGACAAGGTATCATGAAGCTGACAGGATTTGCTCCTGTTACCGCGCCTGCAGCCCTTGAGTATCCTTTTGAAAAACCCGCTGCTTCAGCAAGAACCGAGTAAGAAACCAGTCTGCCCGGCGGTATTCTCGCAATCATTTCCCATATTTTCACATGATTCTCATCACCAAGCAGAAGAACTTTTATCCCGCTGAAATCCCGGGCAAATATTTTCTTAAACTCCTTTTTAAGGGTGTTGTCTTTCTTCAGTGTGAAAGGGGGTTTCTTACCCTCTTCACCTTTGAGGTCATCTTCATTTACGGCGGTAAAATATAATGCTGAAAGGTATTCTTCTTCAAAAAATACAGTACAGACTCCGTAAGGTGATTCTGCCGTGAAATACCTGAGAACAGGGGATTCAATCACATCATCTTTTTCTATAACGAAAGGAATACTCATTTTACCGAGTTCCTCAGGATCGGTTATCAGCCGCTGTTTCAGAAACTCTTTGTCGAGGATCTTTTTTAAAGATGTTTCCAAACCGGGGAAATTATCATCTATGAACTTTTCAGCTCGGGCAGGATTTTTTTTGTTATCTTTGGCTGATTCAAATAATTCGCTGAACTGACGTATTTTCTCTTCATTCATTGGAGTGTTTCAAAGTCTAATGTCTGTATTTACAAATTACAATTTAATTCCAAGAGTAACAATTTTTCTGAGTCTCTTTTTTACTCAGGCAATTCAAAGCCAGTCATTTGTCACGTGGGATCTTAAAGTGTCTCTCGGATTGGCAAACAGTGATTACTATCAGACTGCATTTCTTACCGCACCGGCAAAACTTAAAGGAAACAAACCGGATGGTATAATCTTACATTTGCACGGGGATCAGGAAACCGTGAAAACTCAGTTTACAGGCTCGGGGTTTAACGGAGTTCTCGTTTCTCTTGATCTGGGAATTCTGAGCGGGAGCTATGAAAGAAGATACTTCTCTGACGGCAGTAAATTCACAAATCTCCTTTCACTTGTAAATCGAATGATCACTGACAGCCTTAAAATCTTCTCTGGCGGTGATACCCCCGTTTATCTGACCGCTTTCAGCGCAGGATATGCCGGTGTGAGAGCCATCCTTAAAAATCATTATAATAAAATTGCAGGTATCGGTCTCGCTGACGGTTTATATGCAGATTTTGATGCTGATTCAATTAAAAATCAGATGACGGTTTTCTTTAATCTGGCAAAACAGTCAGCCCGTTCGGAAAAGAAATTTATACTTACCCATTCATCACTCAAAGTAAAGGACTACATGACTGCCGCTGAAACAGGGGATCTGATTCTGAAAGAAATACATGCTGAAAGAGAAGTTAAAGGCTATGATGACGGACTGGGTTTTCTTGAAACTGAAGCCCGTAAAGGAAAATTCGCAATAAAAGGTTACAAATATTACACCCCTGCAGATCATTATTCACATCTGAACAACATTGGCAGAATATTCAGATTTCTTAAAAATTAAATCTGGCATGCTTTTTGCATAATATTTATATGATATTTAACTCATGATATTATATAAACACTTTCTGCATCAAAATGAGACAAATTTCATTCTAATGTTAAATAATGGAGCAAAATTAATGAAAATAAATATTCTGTTTCTTTTTTTAATCATATTACTAACGTGCAGCTTCAGCCTGCACGCACAACCTACAAATTATCTTACATTAGGCACATGGAACTCTTCAGGGGTTCCGGATTATCTGTTGCAGAACGATGTTGTATCACAGGATTTTCTCAACTGGATTCGCGCTAGTATCAGAGACAGACAGAGTGTTCCCCTGACTCATCCTGAATGGCTGGCTGATTCAGTCGTGACAAATCTTTATGTAATTCAAAGCTGTGATGTATTTGTTACCTTTATAAATGAAGGAGCCGGTTATAGAAACACCCTCGGTTATTACACATATAATGTTAATAATCCTCCTCAGACTGTTGCTGATATCCAGAATACTATGACCATCATATTCCCCAATGCATCAAAGACGAACAGCGGCGGCGGAATGGCAACAGGTATGAAGGTTAAAATAGGAACTTTTTCACCCGGTACAGTCATCGGCTGGTTTCTGCTTTCTGATGGCTTCAGAGGAGGTAACGTTACCGATGGTAACTGGCGTTTATTCTCTAATCCTAATCTTAATCCCCAAACTAATCAAAGTATAAAACAACAGAGCCTTCAGCTCAAGGATCCTAACAGCGGGAAAGTTCTTCTCTCATTTGAGGATATAAGAAGAGATTACGGCGGATGTGATAATGACTTTGAAGATGTGGTGTTTTATGTCACTGCCAATCCCGTGAGTGCTGTGAATTATCAGAATATCCCGGAGCTGATTAACCCCAATCCTGTTCCCAGGGCAGATCTTCAGCTTCAGAAATCAGTGGATGATAATACTCCTGATGATAATCAGATAATCAATTATACGCTGACTCTCAGGAATAACGGCCCTGATGCAGCAACAGAGATTAAAATAAAGGATGTACTTCCTGCAGGACTGATTTATCAGAGCCATATTGCGGGTTCAGGAAACTACGATACGGCAACCGGCTTCTGGAATGTTCCCTTCCTTCTGAATCAGGGAGTCACAACTCTGAATATATCGGCAAAGGTGAGCATTGCCTCAATTTCACAGGCAGCATTTGATCTCAGCTATGCCAAAGATTTCAATGTATTTACTTTCGGTGATATGTATCAGCCCTCCGCTGATGCTGAAGGCAGGGTTGCCGTGGGAAGAGATGCTTTTTTTGCAAACTACAGCATAGGAAACATGCTGAATTTCCCCGCAGGCCAGGAAGATGTACTTATTGTGGGAGGTAATCTTATTTATCTCAGCGGTAGTGTATATAATGGAAATGTTGTTTATAAAGACAGCACTAACCTGCCCATTAATCAGGTCAGTATTGAAAACGGTACTCTGAGAAAAGACAGTCTTATCAACTTTACGGCGGCTGAGAGTTATTTCCGTTCACTCTCATTATCTCTTGCTCAGTATGTTCCTAACGGCTCTGTTACTGTTCAGAACAGCGGGCTTGTTCTTAACGGGAGTCATCCTTTCCTGAACATATTCAATGTTAAAGGCAATCAGCTTTCGCAGGCTACCAGTTTCACTCTTAGTGTTCCGAACGGTTCTGTTGCACTGGTAAATATAGATTCCGTTTCAGTTAAATGGAGCGGCGGACTTGTTGTTAACGGTACCGCCACATCAAATGTGCTTTATAACATCTGGCAGGCCGAAGGTTTAAAGATTACAGAAATTGATCTGCGCGGAACACTTCTGGCACCAAAAGCATCGCTTGATTTTCCGGGTGGTGTGATTAACGGACAGGTGATTGTTAAATCCATTTACGGACCGGGTCAGTTTAATTCAGGTGAAAATAATGCGACTTACTTTAAAGGTAAAATCCCCGTAACTGAAACTCTCCTTAATTCTTCGGAAGTGATTTCACTTAAAGAACAAGATCCTGATACTTCAAATAACTTTGCAAAGGTTACCGTTTCTCTGACAGGCTATGGTGACCCGGGTCAGACAGGTAACGTTAACTGGCAGTTATCTCAGGGTCAGCCCGCAGGAGATATGATCTGGGTCATGAAGTACAGCCCTGATAACAAACTTTATGCAGGAACCTGGGGCGGTAAGATACTCAGATCGGTAAATAACGGTGTTGACTGGACTCATATCAACCCCTCTATGCAGGTTGGCTATCTTTGGGATATCGGGTTTGACGGTGAATCTGTCATTTACGCTGCAACGGAACGGGGAGTTTATAAGTCTGCTGACGGAGGTACCACCTGGGCTGTAACTGCTCTTGCAAACATTGACGTCAGATCAGTATTGAAACTCGGTGGCTTTATTTATGCAGGTTCCTGGGGAACAGGAGTTTACAGATCTTCAGACGGAGGCGGTTCATGGACCTCTCTGAACGCAGGACTTACCTCACAGGTGGTGAATTCACTCAGAGCTGATGCAGGCGGAAATATTTTTGCCGGTACTTTCGGAGGAGGAGTATTCAAACTTGCTTCCGGTTCTTCTTCCTGGACTAAACTGAATGTTGGCTATGATTTCATCTGGTCACTCGGAATTGATCAGAATAACAGAATTTATGCCGGAACTTACGGAAACGGAATGTACAGAAGCATAGATGGCGGTAATACCTGGTTTATGATAAACACAAATCTCCCCGCAACACATATTTATGGTATTACAATTGATCCTTTAAATAATGTATTTATTACAGGATGGGCAAGCGGAGTTTATTCATTTACCCCGGCAACAGCCGGAGGAACTGAAAACACTGAAGAATGGGGCTATACCGGACTTGGCGGACTCGAGGTTTCTTCCGTTGTTTTCAGCACTGTTACAAACAGTCTGATTGCCGGCACATCTTCAGGCACTGTTTACATCAACAATAATCCGCTTCTTGGTCTGAAAGAGGGAGCTTCTCTTAGTCCGTTTGAATACAGCTTGCTGCAGAATTATCCTAACCCGTTCAATCCTGCTACATCAATAAACTTTGTTCTGGCGGAAACCGGAAATGTGAAACTTAATGTTTATAATATGCTTGGTCAGCTCGTAAAAGAGGTTTACAACGGAATTCTTGAAGCCGGAGAACATTCTGTCAGTTTTGACGGCAGTGGGCTTGCCTCGGGCGCTTACATATACAAGATCGAAAGCGGAAAATTCATATCAGCCAAAAAAATGGTTCTTCTCAAATAGAACCAGTTATATCTCCATAAAGGCGGGCGTGCCAAATCCCGCCTTTTTTATTTCCTGAACAAATACAATACCAGACTAATCAGCAGGCTGAGAACAATAGAGGTTACTATGGGGAAATAAAATGTAAAATTCTCTTTCCTGATAATTATATCTCCCGGCAGTTTCCCCAAAAACGGTATCTTATTCCAGAAAAGAAGAGCCGCCCCTGCGGCAATCATTATTATCCCGCCCGCGATAAGAATTTTTCCCAGGGCTGAAAACTCCTGCATCACATTTCTCCTGCTGAATACAACATATCAATTTTCCTGAAAATCTCTTCTCTTTCCGTAAGAGGTAATTCACAAACATGATCACGGCAGATGTAAACAGTCGTTTTTCCCTGTATGGCTGAATAGTTTTTCAGGAACTCAAATCTCTCAGCTGCTTCCGGTTTTTCCTTCAGCACAACTACCGATACATCAGGCATATACAGGGAGTCTATTGCTGCCTTAACCTCAGCATCAAATCCGTCACCGGATGCTGCAATAACCACTTCCGTCGTATTACGCAGATAAAGATCAAGAGCAAGCATAAAAAATGAATGAGCAAAAGGTATTTCAGATATACGGCTATTGAAGTACCTGAGCGTTGCCTCTCCGGCATCAAAATACCGGGATTCAGCCGTGAGAAGCCAGAGCTTCATCAGTGAATACGCAGCAACTGAATTGCCGGAGGGTGTTGCACCGTCATAAACTTCCTTTTGTCTGACCAGCACATCATTATTTTCAACGGGAGGAGTGTAAAAACCTCCTGCTTCCTGATCATAAAATCTTTTGATCATTTCTGAGGCAAGATCGGCAGAATAGAGAAGGTGCTTATCGTCAGAAGTTGAGGCATAAAGCTCAAGCCCGGCAAAACAGACGAAAGCATAATCTTCCAGCATTCCATGAATACCCGCTGATCCGTCTTTATACCGGTGGAAAAGTCCACCGCTGCCGTCATACATTTTTTGAGTAATGAATTCAAATGCTCTTTCTGCTGCTTCAAGATATTTTTTCTCCCTAAAAACTATTGACGCTCTCGCCAGAGCAGCAATCATCAGTGCATTCCAGTCGGTAAGAATCTTCTCATCTCTGTGGGGCCTGATTCTGGCATTCCTTGCTTTTCTGAGTTTATTAAGTGCATTTCTCAACGCTTCATCAGCAGCAGTATCAGCAATTCCGGGCAGAAAATCATCATTTGTGAGATACAGAATATTCTCCCCTGTAAATGAGCCTTTAACAGGATCATAAAAATTTCCGTTTTCTTTTATATTAAATATTCTGATGAATTCCGGCGCATAATCACCAAGAAGTTCTTCAATTTCTTTCTTATGCCAGAGATAAAACTTGCCTTCTTCCCCCTCGCTGTCTGCATCCTCAGCAGAATAATACACGCCTTCCGGTGAGAGCATATCTGCCTGAAGATAGTCGAAAATACCTGCCACTGTACTCCTGAAGACTTTATTACCCGTTACCTGAAAGGCGTCGGTGTAAGCAAACATCAGCATCGCCTGATCATAAAGCATTTTTTCAAAATGGGGCAGAAGCCATTTTTCATCTGTTGAGTATCTGTGAAAACCTGATCCGGCATGGTCATACATTCCTCCCTTTCTCATCTCTGTAAGAGTTTTAACCGCCATCTCAAGTGCATCCCGGTTTCCTGTACGTCTGTACTGCAGAAGCAGGAACATAAGATTGTGGGGTGAAGGAAATTTAGGCTGTTTCCCGAATCCGCCGTACTTTGGGTCAAACCTCTTGGCAAACTGATCCTGTGCAAGATCAAAAAGCATTGGAAGCAGTTCTGTTTTTATCTCCTGCTTTGCTTCCTGTTGAAGGGCCTGAGTTATCTGTCCTGCAGAGTTTTCAATTTCACCTCTCTTTGATTCCCATAGAGTCTTTATTCTTGGGATGAGATCAGTCATACCCATGCGGTTATATTTACCGTTTTTGGGGAAATATGTCCCTGCAAAAAAGGGCTTTTTATCCGGAGTCAGCATTACTGTCAGCGGCCAGCCTCCCGAGCCGGAAAGCATCTGACAAACTGCCATATAAACCGCATCTATATCGGGGCGTTCTTCACGGTCGAGTTTTATTGAGACAAAGGTATCATTCAGAAGACCTGCAACTTCTTCATCCTCAAATGATTCCTTCTCCATCACATGGCACCAGTGGCAGGTTGAGTAACCTATTGATAGGAATACCGGTTTATCTTCAGCCTTTGCCTTTTCAAATGCCTCTTCTCCCCAGGGATACCAATTCACGGGGTTCATTGCATGCTGAAGCAGATAGGGGCTTTTTTCGTTGATGAGTCTGTTGGGAGTTCTTCCTGTGCGCATAATTTATCTTATTTATAGAACTTAAAATTAAACAAAGACAAGCACAAAGAAGTTTAAAAGCGTACTTAGTTTTTTATATACGGTTTCTGCATTACCGGTGCAATCTGTTCATTTACATCACCCTTCGTATAAGCAGAAGAGCAAACAGCAGAATTCCTAGCAGTACAAAAAAGAGAACAAAAATTATGGACTTACTCAGTTCTGATTTACTCTCCGCAGGGGCAGGCGCTTCTTCTTCTGAATTACCGGCATCAAATTTATAAATCTTGCCGTTATAGCCGATAATATATAGCTGATTTGCGGTATCAGTACCAAATGAGGTTACAAAATCAGGTGCTTCATTTACAAGAAGAAGATTTTCTGTTTTTTTACCATTTTCGGTTTTAAGTGCCCAAATTTTTTTGGAAACATAATCACCGTAAATATACATTCCGTAAAGCGAGGGTATTTCTGTTCCTCTGTACACAAATCCGCCTGTTATTGAAAAACCTCCCTGTTCGTCATGGGCATATTCATGAACGGGAAGAATCAGACCTGTGGTATCACAGCCGGTTTCAGGATTAAAACAGTGAAAACCCTCCATTATTCTCCAGCCATAATTACCGCCGCTGCTGATAATATTGATTTCCTCATACTTATTCTGACCCACGTCTGCAGCCCAGAGGTTTCCTGTGATTCTGTCGAAACTGAACCTCCAGGGATTTCTTAATCCATAGGCGTAGATCTCTTCTCTGTACCCGACTCCGTTTCCGGAAAAGGGATTATCAGCCGGAATTCCGTAGTTTTTACCATTTGCCGTTGTATCAACATCTATCCTGAGAATCTTCCCGAGCAGATTTTTAAGATTCTGAGCATTATTCAGAGGATCCCCGCCGGAGCCGCCGTCACCCGTTGCAATATACAGATAACCATCCTGTCCAAAAGATACCTGCCCGCCGTTGTGGTTACTGTATGGCTGTTCAAACTCCATCAGAACCAGCTCACTCTCCGCCACGGCTCCGGGAGCCATATTTTTACCGGCCCTGAATCTGGATATTACAGTTCTTCTCGGATTTCCGGTTACATAATTAACATAAAAATATCCGTTTTCACTGAATTCCGGGTGGAACGCCATACCAAGAAGACCCTGCTCTCCGGAGAATATAACTTTACCGCTGAGATCCAGTATCAGTTCGCTTTTACCGGCTGATTCTTTCCCGGTAAACCTGTAAATTTCCCCTGACTGCTGAACCACGTACAACATCCCTGATGAATCATAGGGTGCCTGAAGATCAACCAGGTTCTTAAACTCAAGATTCGGAAATGCATCAATTAGCTTGTACTGCCCTGCCAGGGGAGCGGTCAGAACAATCAGAAACAGAAAAATCAGAATTCTGCGGGGAAACCCCATGTTATTTTTTGCCTTTGGTTTTTGACGCAGTTTTTTCCTGCTTTGATTTTGCTGCAGTACCGCCCTCAGATCCGGTTTTTGAGGCAGTTTTTACAGCCTCCTTCTCATCAGCTTCCGCACTCTTCTTCTTACTGCTTTTCACCTTATCTGATTTTTTTCCGGTGGTTTTGCCGGCTGCGCTTCTGACCTTCCGTGCAGTTTTTTTAACCGCTTTTTCACCTGATTTCACTTTACTTTCAACGGTATTTTTTTGCTGCTCCTGAGCTGTGGTTTTGGCGTTTTCCTCAATTATAAGCTTTATAAACTCATCAAATCTGAATCCGCTTTTAGCTGAAAGTGCATGAAGTATCTTTATATATTCTTTCATTCCTTTAAAGCCGGCTATGAAGTACTCTGACCTGATAACCGCATCATACTGTTCCTCGTTTGAAGGCAAAGTATCACTCTTTGCAAGAGTTCTTTCGGCAAGAGATACCAGATTGAGCGTATAAACCCAGTCAATCAGGAGCTCAATCCTTTCCTTGCTGAAATAGGCCACATTCTGATAAATATTATAATTAATGAAATCCCTTACTCCGGGATGATTGAGCAAAATTGCGGTTGGTGGTTTAAGTGCTTCACCGGTTTGATCATCAGTCGTAAGAGCAGAATCCGTATAGAACCTGCTCCTGCGCTTAAAGAGGCTTTCACCTGATTCAAGAATAGAAAGAATATCAAACTCGGTTTTTATTCTGTTATAATCATCACTGAGTCTGAGTATGGCCATCCATGCAGGCTTATCAAGCAGGAAATCATCATACACATTTCCCGTGTAATTACCGTTTATCGAGTACCTGAAAATTTCCTTCAGTGTATAATAGATAGCAAGCACGTTTTTATAAAGTTCACCATTTGCGGCATCAAAAACCACAATATGGCTCTGATTCTCTTTTGAGCCGGCAACTGCTCTGTTCAGAGACCTTAAAATGCCATACTTTGCTTTTAGATTCCCGATAAGTTCCCGGCGGTCAATTTTTATTTTTTTGTATTCTTCAATGCCGGATATAACGGAACCCAGTTTTGCAAGAAAATCAGGAGAGAATATGAATTTCTGATCTGCTTTTTCCTCAAGACCGGTGTTTTGTCTTATCTCCGTAATAAATCTCTTTGAAAGCAGCTCTGTAACCGAATGATGAAGCGGTTCAAGCAGAAGCTGTTTAAGCCTAAGCTCAATTGAAGGGACACCGCTCTCCCCTATGATTGAATAAAGTTTCTGGTAGTTTCCATTAAAATCATATATTTCGGCGAAATCTATATAAACTTTATATTCATAGCCTCGCAGAGTTATACTCATTCCCGAATCTGCAAGCTGCTGCCCCGGTCTCAGATATTCAAGCCCACTGACTGCATCTTTAAATTTGTAATAAAAATTAGGTTGTCTTTTTATCCTGAGACTCTGTGCAAGCGATTTAATTTCAAGCTCTGAAGCCGAAACCGGTTGTTTTTCATCCTCAAATGCCTTTTCCCAGTCTATATCATGCTGTTCAGGTTTGGAATATCTGCTTTTAGTCCGCTTTGGCGCACTGAACTTGATGTAACCTGTTGTCTTATAGTACGAATTATTATAAAAGACCACTGCTTTTTCATCACCGGCAGAGTTTGAAAATGCAAACACGTTATGATCAATATGACGTTCCGGCGTGATCAGATCATAAAGCTCAAAATTTTCCGCCTCTGAAAAAACATATCTCTTTTTAAGGAGAGGGAATATCTCCCTTTCATGCCGCTCAATCAGATAACCATCAGGGATTTCGTTATAATATGCCCTTTGATATTCCATTCCGTATTTTTCGGTGAAACCCTCAACCTGTCCGTGTGCAAACATAGGGAGCCCGGGCAGTGTGATCATCATAAGACATACACCGAAGTACTTATCACCTTTACCGAACTGGTTAATCGCAGTTTCCTCATCGGGATTAGACATAAAATTAACATATCGCTTGAGAATTTCGGGATCAAACTCTATAGTGTTTTTAATTACATTTTTATACTTTTCATTTTCCTCTTTCATGAACATGTGCATAAAGGCGGAATTATATACCCTGTGCATTCCCAGCGTCCTGACAAAGTATCCTTCCATCAGCCAGAATGCCTCGGCAAGCAGAAGTGTATTCGGAAGCTCTTCATTTATCCTGTCAACCACCTCACGCCAGAATTCTTTGGGGAGCAGCCTGTGGAAAACTTCCTTCGGCATTGCAAAATCTGCCCTTGAAGGCACACCGCCGGCCATTCCCGGCTGCGGAAACCATAATCTCTGGATATGCTTTTTGGCGAGAACCATAGCCGCATCAAAACGGATTATCTGAAATTTCCTTGCCACTTTCAGAATCACCTGTATAACTTCTTCACGAACAACGGGATCAAGATAGTTTAGCTGTGCTGTATCGTTCCAGGGCATGTTGGTTCCGTCATTGCCGTGATAGATATATCTTACGGTGCCGTTCCTTTTATCAACATGCTGAAATACAACCGCAGCATCCTGACGGGTGTAATATTTATCTTCAATTCTGATTTCAACCCTGCTGTCTTCAGAAAGGTCGGGTCCTGTGAAAGAGTAACCCGGGTAAGGGGGTTCATTGGTACTGATAAAATATTCAGGATGGTCAATTATCCATCTGGAGTAAATTCCTGTATGATTAGGTACCATATCGCTTGCCAGTCTTATGCCCCTTAGTGCACATCTGTGCCTGAGGTTATGATAACCGTGATCACCGCCCACCTCATAAGCAATATCATAATCATAGAGAGAATAAGCTGATGAAGCAGCTTCGGGATTTCCGCAGAACTGCTTAATCACTTTTGAAGCCTTGCTTCTCTCCCAGACGCCTATAAGCCAGAGGGCATTGATATTTCTTGAAGCAAGCATGTCAAGCTCTTCGTCTGGTATCTTGTCAAGAGTTTTGATTTCTCTTCCGTAAGTTTTGCTGAGCTGATCAAGCCACACAAGTGTGTTTTTGGCTATCATCACTACGTTAGGCATCCAGTGAAAATCCTCGGTGAACTTTTCTTCCTCAATCATATAGCTGAGTTCAAAATCGTCATAGAGAATCTCATCTTTTTTCCTGCCAGATTTCAGAATCCTGTCTATCTCCTCCTGAGAGAGCTTAAACTTCGGAACGGGCGGAGTTCCTTTTCCCCCTCCCGGCGGCACAAAAAGTCTTGCATCCTCATGAAGCAGGTCAGAACCGGAAAGAATTCTGCTCTCAAAATCCTCAGGTATAAGATCCCAGAATGACCTGAAGGCTTTCAACTGTTCAATTATCTCGTAAGGATTCTTAAGTATTATCTGTTCAAATGCATCAAGCAGTGAAACCCCGAAATTTCCCGAGGGTTTTTCCATCCTGAAAAATTCCTTTGTCACCTTTATAAATTCTCTGTAAGAAGATTTGATTTCAAGAGGCTTATCGTCAAACATTTCTTTCAGCGAATCAAATGCCGGATTGAGATTTTCCAGATGGAGAATAATTATCTCTTCAATCAGAATTTCCTTATTTGATTTTCCGCCTGTTGTTCCGTTTATATAATCTTCAGGTTTAACAAGCCCTTTGTAAACAGTAACGGGAGGGAATTCATCAACAAAAGCCGATATTACTTTTGAAAAACTCTCCTCTCCAAGCTGCTCTGAAAGGAATTTGATTGATCTTACAAAAACTCCCGGATTCTCTATGGTCTCATAATTCCTTATTACCACGTGAACAAGCTCATGCATAAGACCTATTGCGTTTAGCTGGCCGGGGGTAACGGGTTTCTCGTTGATCCCCTCCGCCTCCCTCGTTTTATTTATTCTGTCTGAGAGAATTCTTGCCTGCCTGAAGCTTGCAACAATTATCGCTCCTACTGAAGAATACAGGGATTCTTCGAACTGGTATTTATTTCTGGAATACTTTGAGATGTGAAGGTCATATTTGATCAGTTCTGGTCCGTTCATCAGTTCACCGGTGTTTCTTTAATTCGGAAATGATAATTAAAACGATTAAGACTCTGCTTTAAAATAAAAAAACCGCCTCATTATTTTAAGACGGTTTTATCAGAATTTAAATATTTAATCTTCAGGATGGAACGCTGTATTAGAACCAACCCAGGTTTTGTTTTTATTGAAATCCACTCCCATCATTTTCCCTTTTGAAAAACGGGTGAGATTGTTCACGAGCATCGGTTTATCATTCCAGATAAACATCATCCTGATCTCCACTTTTGAGGGTATATCCGGAGTTTCAACAAGGGGTGCGTATTCAATTTTTCTCTGAAGAATGTAATTTTCCTTATTCTGCTTTGCATCCAGACTCTCTTTGGTTACATCAATTTCAACTCCCAGTCCGGCAAATGAATAAAGGGGTTTCAGTACATAATTTTCAAGATCATCAGGGTATTTTTCAATTTCATGCAGAAAATGCGCCTCGGGTGAGTATTTTGTTTTAAGGCGCGGCAGAGTGTATTTACTGACCCTGAAAAACCAATCAGGATGGCCAATCCAGTTAACATCAAGATCGTCTGCAAAGCTGAAGTCAAAGCTCACACCTGATCTTTCAAGCTCATCCTGAATAACCCTGTTGAAAATTCTTTTTATCTGTATCTCTTTACCGTTTTTGCTGTAATACAGTTTTCTGCCTCTTTTTTTAACTTCAGTAAGGCAGACAGGAGAAATTCCGGTATAATATTCTGTTGCAAGAAAATCAATCAGGGTTTTCTGCTGATAAGGGTAAATTTCAAGCAGAACTGTTTCCGCGGGATCATTATCCCCAATAATGGTGTCATGAAGAAGTTTCTTGTAGCTTTCAAGATTCAGTCCGTTATAATAGGCCGTGAATCTTTCCGGAAGATGAAAATGTTTCTGATAGATTTCCTGGAAATATGCCTGAAAGCCATACAGCGAGGGGAATCCCTGAAGTTCTATCAGTCTCGGTGTAAAACCTCCTTTGCCGTCATCGCAGACTGCAAAATCAATCTGCAGAAAAACGGGATGTGATGTATCACCGGGCACTTTAAGGTTTGCGGGAATTCCGCTTTTAGAAAACTCCATGTAATCAGGTGTGGCTATTTGTGAGATTATTTCATTACATGCTGCTTTAAGTTCAGCAGTAAGCTCACCGGAGAGAAAAAGCGGTGTTTCGCAGATTCTGAATTCTATTTTTGTATTCAGAGTCCTGTTTAGGTCTTCAACAAAAGCGTTGTATTTATCGTAAGAAAATTCCGAGTTGTATTTTCTTCTGATTTCTTTAATCATAACTTATCAGTTAACAAATAGTGGAGGAATAAACGGCTGCCGTTTAATTACCCTTTAACGGCAGAGTAAAGGGCGGTCAGAAAGTCACCGCCCCCGGTTCACTTTAATTTTAAGCCGAAATGGGTCTCGTCAATTATATAATCAACTACGTTTTTCGTGTCATAACTCTGCTCCCAGACAGCAAGCTGACGGTCTGCACCGGTTCCCATTTCAAGAATCCTTTTGACGTAATTTATTTCTTCGCGGCTGTCAAGCTCATCAATCACCTCATCAACAAAATCAAGAAGTTCATGAATAAGATCGGTTGTGGGGACTTCTTCCTTTTTACCGAAATCAATAAGCTTGCCGGTGATGCCGTATCTTGAGGCTCTGAATTTATTTTCTGCAATCAGGGCCCTTCTGTAAAGCCTGAATCCTAAATTCTGTCTGATAAGCTTATAAAGCTTCACAACAACCGCCTGCATTAGTGCAGTCAGCGCAATTGTCTCATCTGCTCTCATAGGAATGTCGCAGATTCTGAACTCTATAGTGGGGAAAAACGGATGAAGTCTGATATCCCACCAGATCTTTTTAGCATTATCAATACAGTTTGTTTTAATCAGGAGATTAACGTAATTATCATACTCACCGATGCTTGTGAAATAATCCGGGATTCCGGTCCTGGGGAAACGGTCAAACACTTTAGTCCTGTAAGATTTGAATCCGGTATTTCTTCCGACCCAAAAAGGACTGTTGGTTGAAAGCGCGAAAATGTGAGGAAGAAAATATCTTGCTGCGTTCATGATGTGAATAGCCATCTCACGGTCTTCAACACCCACATGAACATGAAGCCCGAAAATGAGATTAGCTCTTGCAACAAGCTGCATATCATCAACCACCTGTTTGTATCTCGGGTGTTCAGTGATTCTCTGATCTTTCCAGTGTGAAAAAGGATGTGTGCCGGCAGCAGCTATTCTGAGATTATTTTTTATAGCAAGCTTCGCAAGTTCGCTTCTGAGTTTGAAAACCTCAGCCCTTGCCTCTTTAATATCCTTACAGACTCCTGTACCCGTCTCAACAACAGACTGATGCATTTCAGGTTTAATAAACTCTTTGAGATAGAGTTCCCCGTCTTCATATATCTGCTGAATGTGAGACTTCAGTTCACGCGTTGCCGGATCAATAATCTGAAATTCTTCTTCGATTCCTAAACTGAAAGTTGGGTTTTTGGACATATAATTTCTCTGCTTATTTAGCTGTATTTTTTATAAACTCACCCCATGTTGTATTATATTTTTTGGGGTTCCAGGCTTTTGCTCTTCTGATGGCCATTTTGGCTGCGTTTTCAACCACCCACTCAAAATTCTCTTCGCCAACCGAATGAACGTCTGCATCCGGTGCAGGGTTGCAGAAATCAATGGCATACGGAATACCGTCACGAACTGCAAATTCAACGGTGTTGAAATCGTAACCGAGTGCGTTGTTCAGTTTAAGTATATACTCTTTTATTTTGCTGATAAGGGCTTTTGAATGTTTTTTAGGCTCTCTTACATATCTCAGGTGATGCGGCTGCTTAGGATCATAATCCATAATTCTGATCTCTTTCCTGTCAAGGCAGTAGCATCTGAAATAATCCGTGAAAACAATTTCTTCCTGGAGCATCATAACCAGCTGACCGGTTTCATGATAAGCTTCGAAAAACTGTTCTCTGTTTTCAATGCGGTAAACATTCTTCCATCCGCCGCCGGCAAATGGTTTGAAGTATGCAGGGAATCCGACATAATTGAAGATCCCGTCCCAGTCAAGCGGGTATGCAAGGTTTCTGAATGATTTTGATGTGGTATCCGGCGGATGAACATTTGACGGCAGAATAACCGTCTTGGGAACCGGAACACCTATCTGTGTTGCCAGAGCATTATTAAAAAATTTATCATCGGCGCTCCACCAGAAAGGGTTGTTTATGACACATGTTCCTGCTGCTGCTTCGTTCTTGAGCATGGCCCTGTAAAAGGGAACATCCTGTGATATTCTGTCGATTATCACGGCATATCCAAGCGGCTGACCCATGGCTACTTTGTCAACAGAAACATATTCAGCCACGATATCTTTTTCATTTTTAGAGTTGACTCTTTCCACAAACGCAGGCGGAAAAGTCTCCTCCATTCCAAATAAAATACCAATTTTTTTCATTGTAATCCGGAGATTTAAATTAACAATTCTGGGTTCTGTTTAAATATTGAGAGGATAAATCAACTATGTTTAAAGATAGTAAAAATTTGCCACTGATAAAAGATTTATTTGATTTATCGCTTCTTCAAATCAAATTTTTAATGAAGAAAGCACTAAATCTTTTCAGCTAGTCTTCCTTTTTTTCTTTTCTGAGTTTGTTAAACCCTTTGATCACAATAAAAATAGTAAATGCAACTATCACGAAATCAAGAACATGATTTATGAAAATGCCATACCTGATTGCTGAAAGCACCTTGCCATCAGCATCAGTTTTAAGCACCAGCTCGAGTGACTTGAAATCAGCTCCCCTGAGGAGAATTCCGACAAGCGGCATAATAACATCTTCAACAAGTGAGCTTACAATTTTTCCGAATGCCGCACCTATAATGACGCCAATTGCAAGGTCAACAACATTACCTTTCACGGCAAATTCTTTGAATTCTTTCATTATACTCATTAACTACTCCTTTTAATTCTGTGATTGGATTTCTGATTAACCTTTAAAATTTCGGCTAAGCTTAGCGGACCGATCTGATATTATTCCGCTGCCGGCAGATTCAACTTAACAAGCGGACCGGAAAGGTTATTTATACGTGTTTTTATAATCAATGTTTATATCATAATTCCAGTTATTGAAATAAAGGTTTCCTGCTCTCCATTCAACCTCCCCTCTCTGGAAATCAACTGTTTCACTGCGCGGATATGTTTTAGCCGGAAACAGTTCTTTTGAATAGTCATCATTTACAACAAAATGATATGCATCAATATTTCCGAGGAAAAAATATCTTACTGCAGGGTCATCACTCTTCTGAAGCTTGAAAGACTGATCAACAGGCACCCACCCCGTCTGGTCAAAATATATTTCGCACCAGTCGTGGAGATTAACTTCAGGCGGATGAAGCATCCAGCCGCTCTGCCATCTTGCCGGAATTCCGTTCATCCTGCAGAGTGTCATGAAAAGAAGCGTCTGAATTCCGCAGTCACCATGCATATTTTCATAACAGTAAGAAGAAATATTGGGAATTGTTGAATACTCAAGAGCACTTGCCCAGGGAATATTGTCATTGATCCACTCATAAATTTTTTTTGCCTTAAGCACGGGGTTGGTGACCCCTGCAGTGATTTTCTGATTCAGTTCTTTAATAGCATCGGTATAAATAATGTGAGGTGCTCTTTCCCCGGTGTGGTTTTTATATGCATCCGAGTTCTTATCAATTGTGTACTCCTTCCCAAAATCCAGTCCGGAAACAATATTATAACCTCTGAATGAAAATGAAGCTTCAAATAAAGTTGGTTTTCCTGCCTCTGAAACGGCTTCAAGATAAACCGTTCTCTGAAGTTTTTCATTGGGTGCAACAAGTGGATTTTCACGGTTAGCAGAGATAAAAGTGACATTTTCCTGCCTTCCTTTTATCTCTCTTGGATAGGGAAGCCAGCATCGCAGCACCTCGCCGGCCGGTATTACATCAGGTTTCACGGCAAGTGTGTATTTAATGGTGAAATCAATCGGGGAGACACTTCTCTTACCGGAGGATGATGCTTCTTTAAGGAGCACAGGCAGAAGATTTGCCAGAAAATTTTCCAGCTCTCTCGGCTCAATCCCCTCAACCTCGGTAAAGCGGTTTTTTGCCTCTTTATTAATTCTGAAGAGATTTCTCGCTCCGTTCTTAAAATATTTTTTAACACCGTTTATTTTCCGCATCTCAAGCGAACCGTCTTTTTCCCATTTTTCGAGGTCTGCTGATTTAATTCCGGGATAATACTTTTCCAGGTAAGCAAGCACATCTGCTTCCGTTTTAGTAAAATCGCGCTCAATGCGCTCCATAAGATCGAGATAAAAATTATAACGGTATTTATCTGCCGGTGAAGTGTTTTCAGAAGCAATCTGAATCGCAATTGCGTTCCCGGCTTTTTTAAATTCACCGTTTTTAATCAGTTCATTTATACTACTATCGGTATTCTGTGCCATAACCGTAACGAAAAGAATTTGTATGAAAATTAACAGGTATTTCATGTCAGTGCCAGCTGCAAATTTTTATAATCTTAAACTTACAATGAGATTAATTAAATATCAAACTGATAATAGTTATTTTCGCATTAAACCAAAAACAAAAATACTTTGTCATAAATCTGACTCTTTAGCAAATTAATGAGGATTAATAATGAAATTTTCAGTTCTTTCAGTTTTAATATTATTGCTTGCTGCCGGCACTTTCGGGCAGATTCAGCTCCAGTGGACATCCACCCCTATTTCAGATGCCAATTTATCTGGCTTTATTGATTTTGAGAAAACAGGACAGACTTACAATCAGAGAGTATATCTCCTTGACTCACTTTCTTTCAGAATCTGCCAGTCAGGTTATTCAGTTACCCCTCAGTATACTTACACTTTTAACGCTGCTGAAAGGCTTGCAGGTGCGCAGGTTTATTCAATGAAATCTGATATTGACGGTAACGGGTATGTTGATTTTTATATAATAGGTTATGTGGGCACTTCAACTGATTACCGCCAGTCAATGAAAATATTTGATATAACCACAGGCTCGGCCATTCTTGAGAAAAATGATGCTTCATTCTCTTATTCATATCCCACTCTTGATGATGCAGACGGTAACGGTTTATATGAATTAATAATTGCAAAGTACCCTCTGCCTTATAACGGCACATACATGCTTGAGGTTTATTCAACGAATGTGCCATCGGATGCAAACGAAAATAATAAACCATCACTATTCAGATTACATCAAAATTACCCTAATCCGTTTAATCCCTCAACCACCATTGATTACTCCGTTGCTGTTCCCGGTCTGACCGAATTGAATATCTATGATATTTCAGGTCAGCTTATCAGAACGCTTGTATCAGACTTCATGGAAGCAGGCAATCACAGCGTTAACTGGAATGGCACAGACAACAACGGCAGTAAGGTCCCTTCGGGTATTTACTTTTACCGGATGACCAACGGGGATAATGCCACATCCCGGAAAATGATTTTATTAAAATAACTTAACGAGAGAGTCATGAAACAATATGAAATTCCTGGCAATATAGCCGTCAGTGAAAGCGGGTTCGCTTTCTTTCCTTCCACTGGAGAAACCTTTAACTTCAATGAACTTGGTGCAGATATTTACAAGAAACTGAGAGATGATGCTGATATTGATCAGCTTATCAGCCAGCTTACTGATGAATTTGATGCTGACCGCTCAATCATTGAAAAAGATTTTTATGATTTTATTTCTGAACTCAAAAAATTTGGACTTCTGAAAGAGTTATGAAAATAGCAGTAACCGGCTTGAATGCCACCGATAATCCGGGACCCGGGGTGCCCGTAATTAGAAGCATTAAAATGGATAAATCAATAGATGCCGAAATGATCGGGCTGATTTATGACTCGCTCGAACCCGGTATCTACATGGATGATATTCATACACAATGTTATCTGATACCCTATCCATCAAGCGGACTTGATGGATTTTTCAACAGGCTGAAAGAAATTCATGATACAGAGAAAATAGATATCATCATACCTACTCTTGATTCTGAGCTTTATGCATTTATCAAGCTTGAATCTAGGTTGAATGAACTGGGTATCAGGCTGTTTCTGCCGACAAGTGAGCAGTTAAACATCAGGTCAAAGGATAAGCTGTTTAATTTCTGCAAGGCAAATGATATAAAGGTGCCCAAAAATATTACTGCTGGCAGCGTGCAGGACCTCTATAACATCCCAAGTCTCGGTGATTATCCGGTGGTTGTAAAAGGTATCTTTTATGAAGCTTACATCGTTAACAATTTTGAAGAAGCCGTAGCCGCATTTCATAAAATTGCATACAAATGGGGATATCCTGTTATTATTCAGGAATTTGTAAAAGGAAGTGAATATAACGTGGTTGCTCTCGGTGATGGTAACGGAACAATGACCGGTGCGGTAGCTATGAAGAAGCTTTATATCACAGACAAGGGAAAAGGCTGGTCGGGGGTTACTATACATGACCCGGCACTTATTTCCATAAGCGAAAAAGTGATTGCTGCCACAAAATGGAAAAGCGGTATGGAGCTTGAATTTATCAAGACTGCTGATACAGGAGAATATTATCTGCTTGAAATAAACCCGAGATTCCCGGCATGGGTGTTTTTATCCCCCAATGCAGGGCAGAATCTTCCCGCAGCCATGGTTCACATGATTAACGGTGAAAAAATCTCTCCTTTCACCGATTATAAGACAGGAGTAATGTTTGTAAGGGCAGCATGGGATCTGATATCCGATGTCTCCACACTCGAAAAAATTTCAACGTTAGGAAAAGTCTAAGTACAGTAAGGAGTTTATTATGGAAAAGAAAAGATATGAACGGCCAACCGTTATAAAACAGCACAGCGGATTTATGAATAAATTCGGCAGCAAGCAGATTTCTTCTGCGGTAACCGAGATCGAAGGAATTCCGGTAAGTTATCTGCTGGAAAAATTCGGTTCACCGCTGTTTGTGATATCGGAAAATAAAATCAGGGAAAACCAGAGAAAAATGAGCCGTATCTTCAAAACAAGATATCCCCGCGTTCAGTTTGCCTGGTCTTATAAAACCAATTACCTGGATGCCGTTTGTTCAGTGTTTCACTCAGAGGGATCATGGGCAGAAGTTGTTTCCGAATTTGAATATGACAAGGCAAGGGCTTTGGGGGTACGCGGCGAGTATATAATTTTCAACGGCCCCGATAAGAACAGGTCTGCACTTGAAAAGGCTATAAATGAATCTGCAAAAATACATATTGATCATTTTGACGAACTTTATGATATAATTGAGATTGCCGCAGCTCTCGGGAAAAAAGCAAAAGTTGCAATACGCGTTAATATGGATACGGGTATTTATCCCAAATGGGACAGATTCGGGTTTAATTATGAAAACGGTGAGGCGTGGCAGGCTATTAAAAGGATTGTAGCCTCAAAAGAAATGGATCTGATAGGCCTGCATACTCATATAGGCACCTATATGATGAGTGCCGATGCTTATAAAGTTGCCTCATCAAAAATGGCAGCCCTTGCCACTTCAATAAAGAGCGAGTTCGGTATTCTGCTTGATTATATTGATATGGGCGGAGGTTTTCCCTCTAATAATACTCTTAACGGGCAATACCTCCCGGCAGAACAGGTGCTTCCCACACCAGAGGAATTTGCAGAAGCAATTTCATCAGGACTTTTTGAAATGCACTTCCGCCCTGATGAGCTCCCAATGCTTATCCTTGAATCAGGCCGTGCCCTTATTGATGACGCTGCACATCTTCTTTCAACAGTGCTGGCCGTGAAAAGACTTTCTAACGGCAGAAGAGCCCTGATAATTGACGCAGGTCTGAATCTCCTCTTCACTAAATTATGGTACAAGCACAGGATTTCACCCGCACAGGAAACCGGGTTCTTTACTGAAGACGTTGCCATCTATGGTCCTCTGTGTATGAACATTGACTGCATAGCTGAAAGCATTACTCTGCCGGTACTGAAAAAGGGCGATAGAGTTGTGATTGATTACGTAGGCGCCTATGATATGACACAGTGGCTGCAGTTTATCCACATGAGACCAAATATAGTAATGATCATGAAAGACGGATCAGTCGAAATAGTAAGAAAAGAAGAGAATCTCCAATACATAAAACAGCAGGAAGTTTTGCCTGAATCACTTAAATTCACTTTGAAATAAACCAATTTCCATTAATCTGAAGATGATGGTTTACTAAACGGTTAAGTGATTTCATGAAACTATTTTTAAGTGCAATTTTATACAGCTACGCCCAGATCTTCTTCTCAAACAGAAAATGGTTTGGGCTCCTGGCCCTTGCAGCAACATTTGTATTTCCTGAAACAGGGCTGCTTTCACTTCTTGGCGTCATCCTGTCAAATTTTGTGGCAATGCTTCTAAAATTTGATAAAACGAAGATTGAGAGCGGTTTCTACGGCTTCAACGGATTATTGTTCGCAGCGTCAACGGCGTTTTATTATCAGTTTACTCTTGAACTGATCCCCGTAGTGATCATCTTTATAATCCTCACATTCCTGATCTCATCGGTTCTTGAAAATTATATGGAAGCGGCTTTTAATCTCCCGGGACTTTCACTTCCCTTCATTCTGTCGCTTTACATATTTCTGGTTTACCTCGGGAATTACACGGGAATTGAATCCAAGGT